>JAGYLW010000030.1 GCA_018400915.1 Fidelibacterota bacterium | reverse complement strand
AAGGAAAGGGCGAACATGCGCCCGCCGCGGAGTGCGGCATACAGCCGTCCGATCGGCACCTCATAGCTTTTTGTGCAGTAGTCTGGCATAATGCTTAATTTCTGTAATGAATATTCCGGCAAATATCAGCAACATTCCAATATAATGATGACGGGAAAGAATTTCATCATAAAAAACGTATCCGAGGAACACGGCAACAAGGGGAGTGAGATAGGCGGAAAGGGATATTTTGAAAACGGAAATATGGCGAAGCAGCCAGAAGTACAGAAAAAAAGCGGCCGCAGAACAGAAAATCCCAAGATAGAGCTCCGCAAGTAACATCCTTTTCGTCAGTATAAAATCCGGCGCACCGTTTACGGCAAAGGCGCTGATCAGAAGCAGTACGGAGCCGGTCAGCATTCCCCAGGTATTCAGGGTCAGCGGATCGAGCTCGATGCCGTCGCGCTTGATGATCACATTCGGAACGGCATTGAAAAAGACCGAGAGGAGTACAAAGATCACCCCGAGCGCGGTGCCGGAACCGGCTGTCAGGTCGCCTCCGCGGTAAAAGATCACCGTCACACCCGCGATCCCGACAAGGGTCCCGACGATCTTTCTCAGGGTCAGCGGTTCTTTCCCGGGAATAAGGATCGCGGAAATGAGCACGATCGCAAGCGGGAAAAAACTGAACACAATGCTTGCAAGCCCCGAATAGATGTACTGCTGGCCCAGGAACGCAAAGATATGGGCCAGGCACATCATAAAGATGCCGTAAAGCAAAATGAGGACAATATGTTTTTTATGTAAACGGGACACGGGCCGTCTGATAAAAAAAGCACACAGGAAGATCACGGCCGCAATGCTCTGGCGCATGGCCGCCGCCCAAATCGGCGGCGCCCCTTCCTCAAGGACCAGTTTGTTGAAGATCCATGAACTCCCGAAAAGGAGGATATTGACAAGGAATGCCAGGTAAAGCCAGACGGATGCGGGTCTTTTATTCATTGAAAACGCGCTCCAGGATCCTGGCGGTTTCGTCAAGGTTGTCAAGCCATGCGGCGCTCAGCGGATCGATGCTGACGATCTCGGCCCCGATCTCCCGTGAAAGCATGTCAAGCTGTTCGGAAGCGAATTCCTTCTGTATCAGGATCACCCTGATATTCTCGCGCCTTCCGTATTCGATCAGCTGGGCAATCCTTTTGGCGGAAGGCGTTTTGTTCCCTTCCCGGATACTGATCTGTTCCAGCCCGTAATCCCGGCAGAAGTATGCCAGAGCGGGGTGCAGGATCATAAAGGTTTTCCCCCGGTGCGGTGCAAAGGTCTTTTGCAACTCCTGGTCCAGGGAATCGATATCACGGCGTAGCGCACGGTACCGTTCCCGGTAGATCTCCTCGTTTTCCGGATACAGGCGCAGCAGTTTGCGGTAAATACGCTCCGAACTTTCCGCCATGATGCGGGGGGAGAGCCAGATGTGTACGTCCCCGGGAATGATGTCCACGGAATCCGCCATGTCCACGGTCATGATCCCGGGGTGTTTTTTCAGAAAGGGGTCGATGTGTTTTTTTTCAAAATGGAAATCGGGATGCCCGTTCTTTATGTACAGCTTGCTCTGATGCAGGTCCCGGATCTGCGATGCGGTGGGCGAATAGGTGGGAGGAGCGGCGCCGGGAGGGATCATCACGGTCAGCGGGACGGATTCCCCGGCAATGCGCCGGACCAGGTAAGCCTGGGGAGGAATGCTTACGCAGAGCTGCGTTTCCGGGCTGCTGGTGCATGAAAGCAACGGCAAGAGCAGAAATGCGGAGAGAACGGTGATAAGGAGATACATGAATTTTCGCATGTGATATTATAATTAAAAAATTTTTATTATTAAATGTTTTTGTCTAAATTACGTCGCTATGAAACGAAAAAACCGCATCGCACCGTATCTTGCCGCCTGCCTGCTTTTTACTTCACTGCTGAACGCAGAGATCCTTATCCCCATGGACCGTCCACAGAACAATCACCTGAAGGCCTATGGCGTGGCGTATTATGCCCTTCAGCAGGGGCTGAATGTGGAGTGGCTGCTGAATTACCGGGGCGGATCGTTCTATCTTCCTGCGAATGAAGCGGTGGAAAAGGAATGCCTGCTCCGGGGGGTGAGCTATGAAAAGATCAGCCGTTCCCAATACCGCTCCGTTTCCGCAAAAATAGAGGAAAGGAACATGTCCGTCGTCCTTCTGGAAAAAGCCCCGGATATCGCCGTCTACACCCCTCCCAACGCACTGCCCTGGGATGATGCCGTGACCATGGCGCTGAACTATGCGGAAATTCCCTACGACAAGATCTATGACCGGGAGATCCTGCAGGGCGCACTGAAAGACTATGACTGGCTTCACCTGCATCATGAGGACTTTACGGGACAATACGGCAAATTTTACGGGAATTACCGGAATGCGGCGTGGTATATTCAGGAACAGCAGACCCAGGAGGCCCTGGCGGCAGATCTCGGCTATGAAAAGGTATCTGAACTTAAACTGGCCGTTGCGCTGGGCATCAGAGAATACGTAATGAACGGGGGCTTCGTATTTGCCATGTGCGCAGCGACGGATTCCTATGATATTGCACTGGCGGCACGATCGACAGATATCTGTCATGCAGTGTTCGATCATGACGGCATTGATCCGGACTACCGGGAAAAACTGGATTACTCGCAGACCTTTGCGTTTACGGATTTTGAAGTCTATCCGGATCCCTATCTCTATGAATTTTCCGATATCGACCTGCCTCCCGGCAATAAGCCGCTGCAGATCGATCCGGTAAAGGATTATTTTTCCCTCTTCGAATTTTCGGCAAAGTTCGATCCGGTGCCCGCCATGCTGACGCAGAACCACGAATCGCTGATCAAGGGCTTTATGGGACAGACGACCAGTTTTCATCGTGACAGGGTCAAAAAACATGTCGTGATCATGGGAGAGACGAAAAACACGAAGCGGGTAAAATATATTCACGGGAATGCCGGCAAGGGGACCTTTACCTATTACGGGGGGCATGACCCCGAGGATTACCGGCACTATGTCGGGGATCCGCCCACCAATCTCGACCTGCATAAGAACAGTCCCGGTTACCGGCTGATCCTGAACAATATACTGTTCCCGGCTGCGAAAAAGCAGGAACGAAAGACGTAATAAGAAGTTGTTGAGTTGTTGAGTTGTTGAGTTGTTGAGTTGTTGAAGAGTTTAGGGTTTAGAGTTTAGAGTTTAGAGTTTAGGGTTTAGGGTGAAGGGGTTCGTTTCGCATTCAGAGGAGCCTTATCCCACAAATCTCACAGGCGAGATGTGAGATCCCCCGGCATCAGGTTTTTCCAGAGTTAAATCGAAAGGATGAAACAATGCAAGTCTCTTCCCGTCCGCTGATCGGTATCAATTCCACTTACCATGAGGACAATCACCGCTGGTACAAGGTGCCTGTCAATTATCTGAACGCGGTGTATGAATCGGGAGGACTTCCCCTGATCATTCCCTGCAAAACGGACAAGGCAGAACTTTCAGCATACCTGCGCCGCGTAGACGGGATGCTCTTTACCGGCGGATCGGATTATCCTTCGGACCTTTACGGAGATGTGTCAACGGACAGCAGCGACCCCATGGACCATCAGCGTGCAAAAGCCGATGTCCTGCTTATGAAAACGGTGCTTTATGAAACGGACCTGCCGGTGTTCGGCATATGTGCCGGCCATCAGCTTCTGGCGATCGCCGCCGGCGGGAAACTGATCCAGCATATCGATGATCCCGAAAAACACGGACAGCACACCGAGACCACGCATCCCGTCGAAATAAAAAGGGGAAAGTGGTTAAAAAGCATTTTTAAAGATGCGGTGATCATTGTAAATTCCAACCATCATCAGGCGGTGTCCCCGGAACGTTTTCCGGATGAATACGTCATCAGCGCCCGCTCCTCAGAAGGAGTGACCGAAGCAATGGAATACAGGGGGGAACGTTTTATTCTCGGCGTGCAGTGGCATCCCGAACGTTATCATGATACGGCGCACCGTAAAGCGATATTTGAAAAATTTATCACAACAGCGAGAGAAATGAGAGAAAGGAAAAACACTGAATGAAACGCATCACGAATATCATGATTGTCTTTTTGGCCGTTGCCGGCCTTTTCTCCTGCGGGGGACCGTCCGAGGCGGTCAAAAAGACAGTCCCGGAAGCGTTCATCGAACAGGGAAAAAAGGTACAGTACGCGTATATGGCAACGCTGGAATTCCTTGCGTTGTGCAAATCGGGGAAAGTCGGGGGCGTGGAGATGGAATCCTATACCCGCATCGATACGCTTGTGCTTGACCCGGATGCGAGAACCCTCGATATTTACTTCAACCGTCATTTTGCCTACCGGCCCCTGCGGGAAGCCAATGTTGAGAATATGTACGGGGCATTGCGGGATGCACTGGGAAACAGCTTCAGGGATTACGAAGTGACCATGTACAGCACCGGCGTGCCGGTGAGGAGACTGATCCCGAATTATTATATCGAAGAAAAGTCCGCCCGGGATGGGGAGAAACTTCCCCGTGTGCGTGACAGCATCGCACCGGTGGTTCGGAACAACAGCAAGCCTTACACCCCTTCCAGGGGACTGAACGGACGGACCATTGCCCTCTGGAACAGTCACGGCTGGTATTATGAAAATTCCCTGGACCGCTGGGAATGGCAGCGGGCGCGGAATTTTCAGATCGTGGAGGACATTTTCCCCACCGCCTATGTCCTCAAATACCTGGTCCCCATGCTGGAGAATGCGGGAGCGAATACTTTTCTTCCTCGGGAACGGGATTTGAACATTCATGAAGTGATCGTTGACAATGACGCTCCCGGGAATTCCTATATCGAAAACGGGAAATGGGAGCGCGGAGGCACGGGCTTTGCCGAGGGGGAAAAACCCTACCGTTCCGGCGACAATCCTTTCCGCTTCGGGACCTGCCGGAAGCGGCCCGCGAACGATCAATACGCCTCAATAGAATATATCCCCGATATTCCCGAAACGGGGGAATACTGCGTGTATGTTTCCTATCGTCACGATCCCAACAATGTCGACGATGCAAAATACACCGTGCACCATGCCGGCGGACGGAGTGAATTCCTGGTCAATCAGCAGATCGGGGGAGAAACCTGGATATATCTTGGAAAATTTACCTTTCTCGAAGGCAGGGAAGGGAAGGTGGTGCTCCAGGCGAACCGGCTGAGCCCCACGAAATATATCACGGCCGATGCCGTCCGCTTCGGCGGGGGAATGGGCGATATTGAACGCAACGGTAAGGTCAGCGGACGCCCGCGATGGGTCGAAGGAGCGAGATATTATCTGCAGTATGCCGGTATGCCGGAGATGGTCTACAATATTCATCAGGACACCGTCGATTATAACGATGATTACAAGTCCCGCGGCGAATGGGTGAATTATCTCAAAGGTGCTCCCTACGGACCCAATGCGAATCGTGATACGGCCGGACTCGGCATTCCGGTGGATCTTTCCTTCGCCTTTCACACCGATGCGGGTACCACAAGGAACGATACCGTGATCGGAACGCTGATGATCTACAGCCGGCGCGGAGGAAAGACCGACTGGAACGCTCCCGGGGATTCTGCAGAGCTTACCTTTCCGGACGGGCAGTCCCGCTATGTGAACCGCGATCTGGCGGACCTTATTCAGACACAGATCGTCGAAGACCTGAGGGCAAAATATGATTCCGCATGGAATCGCCGCGGAATGTGGGATTCGGGATATTCCGAAGCCTGGCGGCCCAATGTACCCGCTGCACTGCTGGAACTGCATTCGCATCATAATTTCCTGGACATGAAGTTTGGCAACGACCCGCAGTTCCGCTTTGATGCGAGCCGCGCCATTTATAAGGGGATGCTGCGCTTTCTGTCGGAGCAGTACGACCGCGAATATGTGGTGCAGCCCCTGCCTCCCGATCACGTCATGGCGGAGATCCTTTACGGAAAAGTGATCCGTCTCAAATGGCGGCCGGTCACTGATTCGCTGGAACCGACGGCAACGCCGGAAAAATATATCGTTTATACGAGAAAAGGGAACAGCGGATGGGATGACGGTATCCTTCTTGACGGCCAGCAATGCCTTATTCCGGGCATCGATGAAAATGTCATTTACAGCTTTAAGGTAACCGCCGTGAATGAGGGTGGCGAAAGCTTTCCCTCGGAGATCGTGTCCGTATGCAATGTGCCGGGAAGTGAAAAGGTCCTGATCGTCAACGCTTTTGACCGCGTATCGGGTCCGGAGATCATCGAAACGGAGGAATACCTCGGATTTATGGACCCCTGGGGGAAAGCGGTCCCCGATCAATACGATATCAGCTATACCGGCAGCCAGTATGATTTTGATGCCGGATCCGAGTGGCTCGACGACGACTCTCCCGGCAACGGGGCCAGTTACGGAAATCGTGAAACGGATATTATCGCCGGCAATACCTTCGACTTTCCCTTTCTGCACGGAAGATCGGTGAAAAATGCCGGATATTCTTTCGACAGCGCCTCGGACGAAGCCTTCTCCTCGGGAATGATCGATCCGGAACCGTATGTGGCAATGGATATCATTTACGGGGAACAGAAAGCCACCCCCTGGCCGAAACAGAACGGAAGATCCCCCCGTTTCCGCGTCTTTCCGGAAGCATTCGCCAATGCGGTGGAAAAATACTGTCTTCAGGGCGGAAATGTATTCCTCAGCGGTGCGTATGTCGGAACGGACCTTCGCGGGGATACAACGAAAACACAATTTGCAGAACAGGTCCTGAAATATATGTGGAGGACCGACCATGCGGCCCGTGAGGGACACGCGTATTCGGTCAACACCCCGATCTTCGGTGATGAAAAAACGATCGATTTTGTTACGGATTTCCATCCTGAGCTTTACGGGGCGGAGAATCCCGACGGCATTGAACCGGCAAAAGGGAGCAATGCTTTCACCGTAATGCGGTATAAAGAGAATAATATCAGCGCCGCCGTAGCTTTCAACGGGGAAAATTATAGTACCTTTGTTCTCGGTTTTCCCTTTGAATGCATCGTTACGGACCAATCCCGCGACCTGCTGATGCAATACATACTGGATTTTTTCAGAAAAGACATGGAGATCGATCAGAGTCTCTCAAAAGACGCCCGGAAAAAGAGCTCGGTAAACGATTAGAAATGCGGAACATACAACCAACCTTAATGATTAATGTCTTGTATGTATTTGGCAAAAAAGGATAAAAGACTGAAGATCGTCCTCTTGTCCCTGCTCTTAAGCGTCAGCTTATTGCCGGGAAAGGATCCCGGGCTGAAGGCATTTTACCGGGGCGATCCCCGTGCGGCCCGCCGTTATTACGAAAAACGGCTCCAAAGGAATGCGGACGATGAAAGACTGCTTTACAATCTGGGTACCGCCGAGCTTACCCTCGAAAATCATGAAAAGGCCGGCGACCTGCTGAAACGCAGCCTGAGCTCCGGGGACCCCACCCAGTGTTCGCGGGCCCACTATAACCTCGGGCAGATGGCCCTGAAGCAGCAGGAAATGGATGAGGCGATCGAACATTTCCGGAAAAGCATGTTATACGATCCCGACGACCTGGACAGCAAGATCATGTACGAACAGCTGAGAAAACTCAAACAGGAAATGCAGGATCAGCAGGAGGAACAGGATCAGGACCCGGATCAGCAGAAAGAGGATCAGGAAAATGCTTCCGGAGGGGAAAGCGGAACAGAGAAAGAAGACCGTCATCAGGAGCAGGCTGAGGGACCGCAGGATAACGGTGACGAGGATCATGATCCGGAAAAGGGGGATAACGAAGCGAAGCAGCAGGAAGGGTCCCGGCTGAAGGAAGAAGACCTGAAGGCGGAGGAATTATCAAAGGAGCAGGCGGAGAATATCCTGAACGCAATGAAGGAAAAAGAGCAGGAATCCATGAAAAAGCTGATCCTCAACCGAAGCAGCAGGGAAAAGATCAAACGCAGCAAAGAATGGTAAAGACCGGAAAAACATATTTTATCGTATGGCTTGCCGCAAGCGTATTGCCGCTTACCTTTTTGTTCGCCCAGCAGGTCAGCCTTACGGCGGACAAAACGGAACTTTCCGTTCAGGAAAAAGTACGGCTCACCTTCACATTCGAGAATATCCGCAATGCGCCGAGAAGCATCAATCTGGACCTCCATGACAGCTTCAGCATTGCGGGAGGACCGTACAGTTCGAGCAATTATTCGATCGTGAACGGTAAGACCAGCTATAAGAATACGGTCAGCTACGACCTTATTGCGAAAAAGACCGGAAAGATCCGTATCCCTCCCTATGCATTCACCATCAAGAACGAGGTCTACAGAACAGAGCCCTTCCATATCCATATCCGGAAGGCGCCGGATCCGCAAAGTACGGATGCCGGAAAAGGTCTCCCGGACATCTTTATCACCTCTTCCATAGAAAAGGACACCGTTTATCAGGGTGAGACTTTTACGGTCGTATACCGTCTTTTTTCATCGAAGAATATCGTCAATTATACCACAAACCCGCTGTCGACCCTGGAAGGTTTTATTGTTGACCGTTTCGAATTGAATCAGAATCCCTCGATCTCGAGGGAAACCTTCAGCGGACGGGAATACCTGAAGGCGGATATCGCCTTTCTGACGCTTACGGCGACCCGGACCGGTTCCCTCAATATCCCCCTGAAGGTCTTCCGGATCTCCACGGAACGCGAGGGCCGTTCACGCTCATTCTTTGACGATCCCTTTTTCGGGGTCTCTTCCGAAAGGGAAAATATCCCGGCCCCCGAAGACACGGTCGAAGTCCTGCCCCTGCCTCCCGGTGCGGGTCCTTTTTTTACCGGTGCGATCGGGGATTTTGCCATGCATGCCGAACTTGACACCGGCATCCTTCAGGAAAACCAGGCGACGCGCCTGCGCGTCGATCTGATCGGGAACGGGAACATGGAGCATTTTACCTTCCCGAAACCGGGATTCCCGGAGGGATTCGAAGTCTTTGAACCCAGGGTCAAAAATGCTTATGAACTGAACAAAAATAATTACCGGGGATCAAGGATCTGGGAATATGTGCTTATCCCCTCAACCCCCGGCAACTTTTCGCTGGATGATATACGTTTTACGTATTTTTCCCCCCGGAAAAAAGCATATAAGACCCTGTCCGCACCGCTGGGCAATATACGGGTCTTTTCTCATGACGAACTGGCGGGGGATTACGATTATTCGCCTGCACCCGGAAAGGTGCGCATGCTTTCGGAAGACATTCGCTTCATACAGACGGAAGAGGGGAAACTGCAGAATGCGGCATATGACCCGGTGCAGGACCCGAAAAACTGGGTGCTTTATTATACGGCACTGGGGTTCGTACTCCTGTTCCTCCTTGCAGAATACATGATCAACCTGCGGAATAAGAATATCAGAAAGATCCGGTACAAGAATGCGCTGAAAAATGCCATGACGGAGTTCAGGAAAATTGAGGCGGACACCCCCCATGACGAATTCCTGGGACACATCGATACCGCTTTCCGCAATTATCTGAACGATAAACAGATCGGCATTGAACATCATCCGGGGATCGAAGATGTGCTGAAAAGCATTGAAACCTTTAAATACGCGCCGGGGATGGTCTCTCATGTCCATCTGGATAAACTGAAAGAACAGGCACTGAATATCATTGAGGAAATTGAAAAAGCATGAAACGTCTGATCCTCATACTCATTATTATACTGCCTTTGCTCGCACTTTCCGCTGAGACAGAGCGGGAAGAACATTTTAAGGACGGCGTATCCGCCTATGCCAATGAAAAATTCAAAAAGGCGGCGGAGATCTTTCAGGAACTGGCAGCGGAGGGCAGTGTCAGCTGGGAACTCTATTATAACCTCGGAAACAGTTATTACCGTCAGGGAAAACTGGGGAACGCCATCCAATACTGGGAAAAGGCCAAATTCCTTTCCCCCGCTCAGGAGGATATCACCTACAACCTCTCTATCGCTCGGCGGCAGCTGGCCGACAAGGTCGTACTCCCCGAAATGATCCCCGCACTCCGCCGCTATAATACACTGAAGGACCGTCTGCCCCTGAATCACGCAATCCGCGCCATTGGTCTGCTCTTGTTTTTGTTCATACTGGTTCAGGGAAGCTGCCGTCTTTATAAGAAACTCGGAGGAAGGCCGCGGAAAGGGTTTTGTATCGCTTCGGGTAGCATTCTGCTGCTGTTAGTACTCCTCTCAGGATATATCACGGTCGATGCGGCAAGGGACCGCAATGAAAACCACGCGGTGATCCTCGCGGGGCAGGCGAAGATCATTTCCGAGCCGGATAACGATGCCCCGGTCCTGTTTATCCTGCATGAAGGATCGAAAGTGAGGATCAATAAAATGATAGAGGATGCATGGGCGAATATCAGCTATTTTGACGACAAAGAAGGCTGGATCAAAACAAAACACCTGGGGATGATCGAAAAATGAAAAATGCTACATTGATCGCCTTGTGCCTTTTTCTGGCCGGAGTTTCGGGGGCGAAGCCGCTTCAGCAGGAATACGTTGATCCTTCAGAGATCCGGAAACCCCATCATTTCAAGCAGATAAGAACGATCCTTTTTTCCGATAAAAAGGTCTTTCAGGAAGATGCCCGCCAGAGTGAGGAACAATACGTTGAGATCTCGGGTTACCGGGTTCAGCTGATATCCACTCAGAGCCTTCAGGAAGCTCTGGAGATCAAGGAACAGGCGGATTCCCTCTACGAGATCCCCGTATATGTCGATTTTGAATCCCCCAATTATAAAGTGCGCCTCGGCAATTACGAGGATCACGATGAAGCCCGGAAAGTACAGGAAAGCATGCAGAAACAGGGATTTAAATATGCCTGGGTGGTCCCAAGCAAGATCATCACCGTCAAATGAAAAAAACGACCCAAATATTACTGACCTTCCTTGTCATATTACCCGTATATGCCTTTGATATGTCGGAGGAAGATTCCGAGGTATTTGAACATTTTTACAACTACCGTTTTGATGAAACGATCGCCTACCTGGAATCAAAGATCCGTACATCGGACTACCCTTATCCCTATTATGCCTTTCTTTCCTATGCCGATATCCGTTCACGCCTTGCCAATGCGGAATACGACAGCCTGAATATAAAAACGGATGCAATGATCAGGAAATTCAGACCGCATTTTGAAACCTATCTTCAGGAGCATCCGGAAGATGTGGATGCACAATTCTACTACACGGTGCTGCTGGGCGGAAAGATGCGCATTTACCTGCAGGAAATGAAATATTTCGCGATCATCAGGGAGGGACCGAAGATCCTTTCGAATAAGATCACGATCGATCATTATGCCGATGAGCCCTATGCCGACCTGGACTTCGGGACCGGATCCTTTGATTATTACCTTTCCGTCATCGGACGGAACGCCGGTTTTGAGATATTGTCGAAAAAACCGCAGTCCAATGGTATTGACGACCTCTGGAACGCATACCGGCATGCGAAATTCACAGACCGGGAAGCGGCGATCGCGCTGATGTATATTTATCTGTACGATAAAACGGACTATGAGCAATGCGAGAGCCTATGCAAGGATTTTTTAAGCAAATATCCCGATAATCTGGAGGTGCTTGCCATTGCTTCGGAAAATGCCTGTCACCGGGAACGATGGCTGGAAGGGAACCGCTATTTGCGCCACCTCGAACGGCTTCTGAATAAGGGCATACTGCATAATGACAAGGGCTGGCGCTCAAGGGTCAATTATCTGAAGGGAATACGCGCCATGCTGAAAGACGATCATCCGGAAGCCCTGAACCACCTTAATAAGGTTTTTGAAAGAGATGCCATTGAATATTCCTGGTACCGGGCCATCGTTCCGAAATACATTGCCGATATCTACCTGGATATGGGGCTGAAAAGAACGGCGGAGTTATACTACAAGAAGGCCGTGGACAGCAATGAAATGATTCCGCATGTCCGGGAGGCCAAAGATACCCTGAAATACCTGCGGAAGATGAAATAAGCTCCGGGCGGTAAACCCTGAATCAGTAAGTAGTAGGAAGTAAGTAGTAGGAAGTAAGTAGTAGGGGTTTAATGCCAAATGAAAGTGCAACACCCTAGAGGTGTTGTAAGTTGAAGAAAAACGGATTAAATTCAGAGAAAAAGAACACAGAGAAATGCAATGGACAAAAAAAACTTATCGCGAAACGGCAGAAAGTAAATTACTTGTATTACCAGGAGCATTTAAGTAAACGAGCGATCATGAATCAGGAGTCCATGAGCAGCCATTTTGTGGTTAAGTGGACCCAATCACCCACACAGGATATGACAGAGGACCATCGGGGCTGGGAGGCCGGAAATCGCAGGAAATGGACGAAGGAAACGGAAACACGGATCCGTGAAATATATCAATATCTGCTAAAATCAGACGATGAGTATTTTACCGGTCCCACGGCAGTCAATCAGATATGGATCCATCGCTATGAAGAACCGCCGCCTCCGTTGCGCACCATCGGCCGGATCATGAAAGATCTTGGTTTCTCGACGCAAACAAAGAGCAAACGCAAGGGTGCGGCAAAATATCTTCGTTATCCCGAAAGAACGATCTATGGCGGCTATTTTGGCAAGCGTGTGATGGAGGCGGACTTCATACAACGCCGCTACCTTCAGGGAAGAGGACAGCCGTTGCATTTTGTTGGCTTTTCGGCGAAGCAGTCACCGAAGTTCAGATATTACAAGAGAATACATTCATTAACAGTTGGATGCTTTTTACAGGCATGTGATGATTTTTTAGAAAAGTTTGACAGGCCGGATGTCTTGAAACTGGATAATGCGGCCACATTTATCGGCAGCACGTCAGGAAAGCGGAATATCAGCAAAGTGATGGTATATTTACTTGAACGAGAGATTATCCCTGTTTTTTCCGTACCCAGGAAACCCTTTAGCCAGGGATCCATTGAAGGCAATAACAGTGTCTTTTCGCGTTTCTTTTGGAATCGCAGACATTTTGAAAGCCTTGAGGATCTTGATCTTCAAATCGGATGGTTTAATGCGGCTTCATTGCGTTACAGCGGCTATGAAAAACCCGGAGTCAAAGAAGATAAAAAAACCTTTGTGCCAAAAGTATGTTTCCTGCGTCAGATCCGTGAAAGTGAAACCTATCCCGGTCAGGGAACGATTAATGTTTTGAATGAAGAAATTTTACTTCCCGTTGAGTGGATCAACTATTTGTTATATTGCGGAATGGAATCTTCAAACACAAAAATTAACGGTCCTTCTTGAAGAAACGAGGGACTAATCTCCTGAAACATATGGGACTTTAAAATAAATGATTATTCTTATGAAAAAATCAAAAATAGCGTTGCACTTTCATATGACCACTAACCAGTAGTAAATCAGTATGTAGTAAGTAGCCGGGCAGGAAGTGCGGTTTTATCCCCCGGAAATCGCTAAACTCTGCTCTCTGAACGCTTATCTTCCTTGTTCTTTTCTTTGTTTAGCCTGTCCCGAATCTTTTCGGGATACAAAGAAAAGAAACAAAAGAAATACAGCCCCCAAATTCAGCAAAATCCTCGTGAAATGCCAGTGAGTGGAACTCGCTGCGCTCGTCAGACACCCCTCCCTTTTATACGCATTTCTACTCGGATTTTCTTCACGCTTCGATTTGAAGGGGCACCCATTTGGGGCCAATTGTGTCTGATGCATGTTTTTTACTACGATATGAATCATAAGCATTACAAGATCTAAGGTGATCCGGTAAATAGTATGAAGTATGTAGCAAATTATATTAGCCTGGAAATCTCTAAACGCTGCTCTCTAAACGCTAAACGGGATTCAACCCCTCATCTTCGTTCGGGGTTGTTGATATTGGTATCTCGTTGTCCCCGGCACTTCGTACCGGGCTATTCATGTTCAGCCCCTCGATAAACTCGGGGCTGCAGGGTATTCATGCTCTCTAAACGCTAAACTGAACTGAGTCGTCAGATGGTGGGGATCCCGAAACCAGTTCGGGATGACGTGGTCCCTTCGTCCCTTCGTCTCAACAGCTCAACAACGCAGCGACGCTCTCAATGCAGTAAAATTCTTTGAAAAAAGCTCCGGCTTCTGTACATTTTGCGTTTATTGCATTCGCGGGACAATAAGATAAAAGCAAACCTTCGGAGATGCAGCATGTCCATATCGGTAAGCAGGGAACAGCTCGCAAATATTCGCCAATGGTTCAGCGACTATACGGAAGGATTTCAGCATGATGATGCGGAGATCCGGCAGAACATTGAACTGAAAAAAACGCATACGGAACGGGTATGCCGGGAGATCCTGGATATCGGTGAAGCCCTGGGGCTGAATGCGGACGAACAACGCCTGGCGGAGATCATCGCCCTTTTGCATGATGCGGGCCGCTTCCCCCAGTATGTGCATTACGGGACTTTCAAAGACAGTGTCGCGGGCAACCATGCCCTGATGGGGCTTGAAGTGATCCGCGAACACCGCTTGCTGGATCCCCTGGACGCAACGGTCCGCCGGATCGTCCTGCGTGCCGTGCGTTACCATAACCGCATTGCCCTGCCGGAAGGCGAGGAGCAGCCCTTCCTCTTTTATGAAAAGCTGATCCGCGACGCGGATAAGCTGGATGTCTGGAAGGTGGTGCTGGACTATTACTACCGTGAGGACCGGACACGCAATAACGCCATTGAACTGGACCTGCCCGATACACCGGGGTATTCCTCCTCCGTCGTGGAAGATCTCAGGAAAAAGAAGATCGTGGACCTGAAGCATGTAAAGAACATGAACGATTTCAAGCTCCTGCAGATGGGCTGGATCTTCGATATCAATTTTGTTCCCACGCGGGAACGCATTGCGGAACGCCGCTACCTCCAGCGCCTCCGCGCCGTGCTTCCTCCCTCGGAGGCACTCGATGATATCCTGGACCTCATGCTGGAACTCCTGCAAAAGCCCGTGTAATGATTTATGGGCCCGGCGTTGCACGCCTCTTTTTTCTTTGCTTTGTCCCGTAGGGATCCCTTCG
>JAGYLW010000003.1 GCA_018400915.1 Fidelibacterota bacterium | reverse complement strand
TGAAAGTCCGGCAGGGCGGCGAATATTATTATCTTGCCAAAGCTCTGACCGACATACTGGAGGGTGACTACGAGATCGTCGACGAAATGAAAGGGAAAGCACTCCTCGGACTGGAATACCGCGGGCCTTTTGACGACCTGACGGCGCAGAAGGACGTAAAACATGTCGTGATCGAGTGGGACGAGGTCAGCGAAAGCGACGGCACGGGCATCGTGCACATTGCACCGGGCTGCGGTAAGGAAGACTTTGCCCTGTCCAAAGAGAACGATATCGCCGTGATCGCACCGATCGATGAATTCGGGAATTATATCGAAGGATTCGACTATTTGACCGGAAAAAATTCCCAGGAAACCGCGCGGGAGATCTTTGACAATCTCAAGGCAAAGGGGATCTGTTACAAGATCGACCAGATCCGTCACCGTTATCCCACCTGCTGGCGGCACGGCACGGAACTGGTGTTCCGCCTTGTGGACGAGTGGTTCATCTCCATGGACGAACTTCGTCATGAAATGATGAAAGTGGTCGACCAGATCCGGTGGATCCCCTCCTGGGGCCATGACCGTGAGATCGACTGGCTGCGGAACATGGGGGACTGGATGATCTCCAAGAAGCGCTACTGGGGCCTCAGCCTTCCCATCTGGGAATGCCCGGAATGCGGCAGCATTGAGGTCATCGGCGGAAAAGAAGAACTGAAAGCACGGGCGGTTTCCGGCTGGGAGGAATTCGAGGGACATTCCCCGCACAAGCCTTATATTGACAATATTGAGATCAGTTGTTCGAAATGCGGCGCAACGGTAAGGCGCATTCCCGATGTGGGGAACCCCTGGCTGGACGCCGGCATCGTGCCTTTCAGCACCATGCATTATATCACCGACCACGAATACTGGAAAAAATGGTTCCCGGCCGATTTCATCACCGAATCCCTGCCGGGACAGTTTCGCAACTGGTTCTACTCCCTGCTGGCAATGTCTACGGTTTTGGAAAACACCGCGCCTTTCAAAACGGTCCTGGGCCACGCGCTGGTCAAGGACGAACACGGGAAGGACATGCACAAAAGCGCCGGGAATTCCATCTGGTTCGAGGACGCGGCGGATCATATCGGCGTGGATGTGATGCGCTGGATGTACACGGCCCACAATCCCGAATACAATCTGAATTTCGGCTACGGGCCCGCAGATGAGATCCGCAAGAAACTGCTGACCCTCTGGAATATGTATTCCTTTTACGTCACCTATGCCGATATTGACGGATATGATCCGGCGAAACAGAAAGTGGACGTGAAGACATTGAGCCAGCTGGACAAGTGGGCGCTTGCCAAAGTGCATGCGTTCATTAAGGAAGCACGGAACGATTACGAAAATTATCATGTTGAGCGCCTGATGCGGAAATTCGAGCTGCTTCTGGACAATATGTCCAACTGGTATGTGCGCCGCAGCCGCCGCCGTTTCTGGAAAAGCGAGAACGATGAGGATAAATGGGGAGCCTATTATACTCTGTATACGGTGCTCCGGACCCTTATCACGGTCATCGCACCCGTGCTGCCCTTTGTGACGGAAGCCATCTATCAGAATATCGTGCTGTCTGTTGATGAGAACGCTCCGGAAAGCGTACATCTGCAGGATTTCCCCGAGGCGGACGAGGCGCTGATAGACCTTGATCTTCTTAACAGGATCGACATGATCATCAAAGCGGTGGAGATGGGACGTTCCGCACGGAACAAGGCGAATATCCGAACCCGTCAGCCGCTGGGGAACATGTTGTTCAGGGCAAAGAACGACAAAGAGAAAAGCTATATCGTAGAACTTTCGGACCAGATCAAGGAAGAACTGAACGTCAAAGCCATCACGCTGATCAATGAGATCGACGATTATATCATCTATGAGGCCAAGCCGAACTTCAACACGCTGGGCAGGAAGATCGGGAAACAGATGCCTCTGGTGATCAAAGGGCTGAAAAAGATGGACGGCAAAGCAGTGGCCGACAAGATCGGGCGCGGGGAAAGTGTGACGGTCAACGGTATAGAGGTATCCCCGGAAGATATTCATATCGATATGAAGGAAAAAGAGAACGTGGTCGCAGTTGAAGACCGCGGATATGTTGCGATCCTTGATATCCGGCTGACGGAAGGGCTGATGCAGGAAGGGATGGTCCGGGACCTCGTCCGGCATATTCAGACCCTGAGGAAAGAAGCGGGTTATAACGTGGATGATAGGATAAAACTCTGGTTCAGCGGTCCGGAGAAGGTCATGAATGCTGTAAAGCAATTCGAGGATTACCTGCTCAGTGAAACACTGGCCGCTTTCAATAACGATCCGGATGAAGAAGCCGGGGCGCGCCGGGAAATAAAATTTGGAAATGAAACAATAATTATTAATATTAAACGGGTATAATACAAAAGGGAATATTATGTCGGATGTTAAAAGAAAAGGCCCCAAACTCACGAAGACGCAGCGAGATCATTTCCGTAAAGTGATCCTTGAAAAACGCGAAGAAACACTGAAACAAATTGAGACGAAAAAAGAGTCTTTTATAGATAGTTCTCCGGGGAGCAGTCAGCTTGATTCCAATTACGCCTATCATATGGCGGATGTGGGCACCGATGCCCAGGAACGGGAAAAAGCGTTTATGCAGTATGCGCGGGAGAATAAATTCCTGACATTTCTGGACAAGGCGCTGGAGCGCGTTTATGCGGATCCGGATTACGGTTACTGCAAGGAATGCGGTGAAAGGATACCGGATGAGCGTCTGGAAGAAGTGCCGCACACGACGCATTGTGTGAAGTGTAAATCGAAGATCGTATAAGAACGTTTATCCGCAATATAACGCCGCAGGGATCCTGCGGCTTTTTTTTAAGAATAAATTAAGATATATTAATATCCATGGATAACCACAAAATTTAATTGTGATCATTCTATTAAAAATTTACATTTCAGTCGGATTTTGAAAAAAAAGTAAAAAAACAAGATGATGAGAAAATACATATATCCGGTAATACTGTGCTTCGCGCTTTACGGCGGTATTTCCGCAACCTCGTATGCAGGAGACCTGAAAGCCGGAAAGTTCCGTTCCGGGAAAACACTGGATATGGGAATCCGCATCCGGGTGCGGAACAATGACGACATTCATTTTACGGAAAGCGTTACCGCGGATATGGACCTTGACGGTATCCCGGACAGTATTGTTGCGGATAACGGTCTGAAGATCATCCGGGGTTCCGCAGAACCCGGGAAAAAAGAGATTGTTTCATTGTCGGATAAGGACGGTGCCTTTGCGGTTTACGACATGAATGACGACGGTGCACCGGACATACTTCAGGAGCAGGGACTGGGGCAGATCGTCCTTTATGAGAATATCCCCATGCCTGCGCTCCGGCTCGATCCCGTCACTTTTCCGGAAGACAGCGTTTACAGGATCGCCTACCGTTTCCGGGATGACGGTAAAGGGGAACTCAGTTTTTCCCCCTCTGTCAGTGTTCCCGAAATATCCGTATATCCTGACAGTACGGGATTTACGGTAATGCCTCTCAGGAACTGGTACGGAAAAGCTGAGATCACAGTCATTTACGGACGGGGTGATTTTATGGATACGGTCAGAACAACCCTCCATGTGCTTCCCGTCAATGATCCTCCGGTAAAGTCGGGCGACCCGCCGCTCAGGCGTATTCCGGAGGATACACCGCTGCAGTTATACAAAGATTCATTGCTGAGCTACTTCCATGACCCGGACCCTCAGGATGAATTGCATATAAGGCAGGCGGGTGAAGTAAAAAACATAACGGACAATGACTCGCTCTTTATTTACCGGCCGGAGGAAAACTGGCACGGCAATGACACGCTGTGTTTTCTTGTTTCCGACGGTGAATACCGGGACACGCTGTCACAGCCGGTGATCGTGGAAGCGGTCAACGATGCTCCGCAATGGAAAGCTGCGGACACTCTGAAAATGGAAGAGGACCAGTTGCTGCGGCTGCCCTATTCGTGGTTGTACGATCATGCGGAAGATGTGGAAACCCCTGATACGCTTTTACGTTTCGGGGCTTTCTCCGGCGAAAAGGTCTCCGTTTCCCTGGAAGGGAACATGATCACCGTCCTTCCGGAGCAGGACTGGTACGGCAGGGACAGCCTGAAGTTTACGGTCAGTGACGGTGAACTGCAGGATACGCTTCATTTACAGGTCGCGGTCGCCCCTGTCAATGACACCCCGGTTTTACATGAACTTCCGGATATCGCCTTTAATGAGGATGATACGTTATTTATCGGCCTCCGGACGCTCCGTCGTTTTGCCGAGGATGTTGAAACGCCGAGGGAACAATTAAAGTGGCAGGCCGTGCGCCTGGGAAAGGTCCGTGCCTTTTACGACGGGAGCCGCATCCGGCTGACTGCGCCGCCGGACTGGTTCGGCACGGACTCCATCCGCCTGACCGTCAGTGACGGCGAGCTCAATGCGAGCCGGAACTGGACGATCCGTGTGCGTCCCGTCAACGATCCTCCTCAGTGGCAGAGGCGTTCCCTGCGAAGATCCTTTCTCGAAGATGATACGCTCCGCATCAGCCGAAAAGAATTATACCGTTACGCCTCTGACCCGGAAACCCCGGATGAAGCACTGAAATGGGAACTGCTCCCCTCGCCGGAGCTTTATTGTGAAACACGCGGTGATGATCATTTCATTTACGCGGCCCCGGACTGGTATGGCCGTGCGCATATCCGGATGATCGTCAGCGACGGAGTGTTGAGCGATACCTGTCGCTGCCGGATACGGGTTGTTCCCGTGAACGATGCGCCGCGGATCGGGGAACTTCCGGAACAGACCTGGCCGGAAGACGATACGCTGACGCTTTCCCGGGAATTTCTGGAGCGATTCGCGTCGGATGTTGAGACCAGGACCTCGGAACTGCTGTGGAAATTCCTGGCGGAGCCGCCGCTTTATGTCCGGGAGGAAGCGGACCTTGTGAAGTTTTATGCCGCAGCGGACTGGAACGGCAGGGGTGCTTACGGGATCGTGGTCGATGACGGGGGTTTACGGGACACCTCCTTTATGAAAATATATATCACGCCGGTCAATGACGCTCCGCGCTGGGATGCCCTTCCCGATACGCATATTGTCGAGGACGGTTCCCTGGAACTTCCCATGGATTTCATCCGTGGATTTGTCAGCGATCCCGATGAAGGAGATGTGATCAGTATTGAAGTAAGCAGCGGTGAGAACATATACATCGAAGAGGAAGGCGATACGCTGCTGCTGTGGCCGGGGCGGGACTGGAACGGCACGGAGAAGTTAACCCTGACGGCCAGTGACGGCAAAGAAACGGTGAAGACGGACTGGAGTATCCCCGTTCTGCCTGTCAACGATCCTCCGTATTTCACAACATTATTGCCGGATTCGCTCTCATTCAGGTCCAACAGTTCGGATACGCTGATCTTTGAAGACATTGTGTATGATATCGATAATGACCTTGGTGACCTTGTATGGGAGATCACGCCGGGACGCATTGTCCGGTATCTCATCGACGATGACATCGGCGGCGCGGTTTTCTATACGGAAAACAACAAATACGGAGAGGACGCCATCACCATTCGCGTTACCGACGGCCATGACATGATCGTCTATTACATGCCGGTCTATGTGAAAGAGGTGAACCGTTTTCTTACGGCGAATCCGGAAAAACTGGAACTGTTTCCCAATTCCCCGAATCCCTTTACGGAATTTACGGAGATCCGCTACAGTCTGCCGGTAAGCTGCCATGTCACGATACGCGTATATGACCTGCTGGGGAAAGAGATCAGGGAGCTTGCCAGCGGTTACCACGAAGCGCGCAATCACAGCGTGCGCTGGTACGGTAAGACCGAAAGCGGCATGCCGGCGCCCAGCGGCGTGTATCTTTGCCGCATGGTGGCGATGATAGAGGGGGATCCCGTGGTCATCATGCGGAAGATGATGCTGGTAAGATGATGATGGAAGCAAAGAAGCAAAGAAGCTAGGAAGCGAAGAAGCCAGGAAGCGAAGAAGCGAAGAAGCAAAGAAGCGAAGAAGCGAAGAAGCGGGGAAGCCAGGAAGCGGGGAAGCGGTTTGCTTTTCCGGCCGGTCGTCGTAGGGAGAGAACATATGAAAGTTACCGGAAAATCCGGCATTCATCCAGCAGTCTTCGTCGAAAACGGCGTCGATCACCGGAGCAGTATATGTACGGTCCTGCCCGGCAGCAAAGGAAGCTGTCAGAATGAAAAGAACGGCAATATGCGCAGATTTTTTTTCATGCCGTTATTTTATTGCAGAATGTATCAAAGACCAAAGAGTTTATTTGTCAATTTGAATATTATAAATAAACGGAGTAGAATCGTGCAGTTCAGAGAAGGGATTTTTCCATCACCCAGTGGGGAAGATCCACTTCAACAAAGCGTTCGCCGCAGCGGCGGTAGCCGAGCTGATCATAAAAGGCAAGGGCGGATTCGCGGGCATGGAGGGTCATCGTGGCAAAACCGAGGTCCCGTGCTATCGCTTCGGATCTTTTGACCAGGGCCTTGCCGATACCGATATTCCGAAAATTTTCACCGACCGCAAGCTGGCGCATGCGGATCCGTTTATCGTTCAGGGGGGTAAGTACCAGGGTCGCGATCAGACTTTCTCCGAGGAAGGCACCAAGATAGATGTCTTTTTCGGGGAAATCATATTCCGAAACCGTTTCGCTGCGGCCGAGGGGCGCAAGCAGGATCCCGGTACGCAACTTGACGCTTTCGGCATAGATGGCGTAACCGTGCTCATAAGTTTTCAGGGTAATATTATCCAGGCTCATATACAAATATCCTTTTAATGGTCAGGGCGGAGAACGGACTTGCGCCCCGGGATGAAATGATCATTTATTTTACAGGTTCATTATCTGAACAGGATTCGCGGAGCTTTTGTTCCATCCTTTTATGCTGGAGCGAATCAAAAAGCACGGGGACAAAGAACAGGGTCAGGAAGGTGGAGGCAAATAATCCGCCGATAATAGCGCGTGCCATCGGTCCCCAGAGTTCCGCACCGGAACCAAGTTCCAGCGCAAGCGGTGTCATGGAGAGGATCGTTGTCAGTGCCGTCATCAGTACGGGCCGGAGCCGGATCCCGCTGCCTGCAACAATGGCATCGGTCACATGGCGTTTTTGTTCCCGGATCAGCCGGTTGATGTAATCGATCAGGACGATCCCGTTATTGACCACGATACCTACAAGGACCATGGTCCCGATCAGCGAGGTCGTATTGAGCGTCGTATTGGTCAGGAAGAGACTGAAGGCGACTCCGATCATTGCCAGGGGGATCGTGAAGAGGATAATAAAGGGGTCCAGAAGCGATTCGAACTGAGAGGCCATCACCATGTAGACCAGAAAGACCGCAACAATGATCGCCAGCAAAAAGCTGCTGAGGGTTTCCCGCATATCCTCGGCGGCGCCGGTGATCTCGGTCCGGAAATCCTGCGGCATGGCCACGGTCCGGAGTTCTTCCTCGATATTGTCGGTCACCGATCCCAGATCGCGGCCGGAAACATTGGCGTTGACCGTTACAAGGCGGTTTTGATCCTTCCGCTGTATGGAAACGGGCGCTTTGGTCTTTTCAATGCTTGACACCGCATTGATCGGGATCTGATTCCCTGCGGGTGTTTTGATGAAGATGTTTCCGATATCCTGTTCGGATTCGCGGAATTTGCGGTCGAGCTGTACGTAGATGTCATATTCATTACCTTTTTCGCGGTATACTGAAGCGGTCTTCCCTTTCACTGCAGTCTCTACGATCTGTGATATCCGTGCGACACTAAGCCCCATTTTTCCGGCCTTTTCCCGGTCGATCCGGATCGTGTACTCGGGCTGGGGATCGGAAAAGGAAAGGTCGATGTCCACAACGCCCGGAATGTTCCTGATCTTTGAACGGATGTCATTGGCCACTGCTTCCGCTTCGTTGAGATCATAGCCGTAGACCTCGATACTGATATCGGAACCACCGCCCATGAATCCGCCGCTGGCAAAGGTCGCGCGGACGCCCGGGATGGCGTTGATCTTATCACGCAGGCCGTCCTGGATCTCAAACTTGCTGCGTTTCCGTTCGGTCTTGTCGGTAAGCGAGATCAAGACCCTTCCGGTATTTGAAGTTCCTCCGAATATGGCGGCAAATCCGCCCCGGCTGCCGAAGTTGACATTGATATTCTCCAGTTCCGGCACCGAACTTACAACCAGGGATTCGATCTTCTTGAAGTAGATATTGGTTGCGGGCAGGGCGGTCCCGACCGGCAGTTCGACATCGAAACGGATCTCATTGTCATCCGTTTTGGGCATGAACTCGAACCCTACCTGTCCGAGAAGGACAAGAGAGACAACAAAAAGTGCCAGGATCGAAAGCACGATCGTTTTTTTGTGCCCGAGAGACCATTTGAGAGCACGTTCATATACTTTACTGAGGTTAATAAAGAAGCGGTCCATCCCGGCATCGAACCTCTTCATTATGCGCGTTTTATACTGCTGCTGCTTCCGGGAGAGCATTTTTGAGGAAAGCAGCGGGACGAGACTGAGTGCGGCAAGCAGTGAGATTGTCAGTGAAACAATGATGGTCAGGGCCAGGTCCTTGATCATCATGCCCGCGACACCGCCGACGAAGAGCATGGGGAGAAAAATGGACAATGTGGTCAGTGTGGAAGCCGTGATGGCGGTTCCCACCTCGGAAGCTCCCCGGTCCGCCGCATCGCAAATGGGTTCGCCCATCTCATTATTCCTGCGGAAAATGTTTTCAAGGACCACCACGGAGTTGTCCACCAGCATCCCGATCGCGATGGCCAGCCCGGCCATGGAGATAATATTCAGCGTCACGTTCAGCTGGTTCATCACAAAAAAGGTTACCACAATAGAGATCGGTACCGAGACTGCGGCGATGAAGGAACTGTTGAAATGGCGCAGAAAGAGGAAAAGCACGATCCCTGTCAGAAGGAATGCAAGGATCCCCGTTATCGCCAGGTTGTTGGCGGATTCCGTGATGAACTCGGACTGATCGAAATGAAGATAGATCTGGATGTTTTTGCCGACCGTATTTTCAATGTCTTCGATCGATCTGTTGACCGAGTTGCAGACCTGCACGGTATTGGCATCGGACTGTTTCTGAATATTGATATTGATCGTGTTCTTCTGGTTGTCCCGGACGATCGCCGTGACTTCCTTGTATCCGTCCACCACATCGGCAACGTTTTTGAGAAAAACAGGATCGCCGTAGTCCGAATATCCGACGATGGTATTTTCAATGTCTTCGATATTCTCGAATTCGGAAGTCGTGACGACGGAGAATTCCCTTTGACCTTCTTCGATCAGTCCGCCCGGGATCGGCAGGTTGGCTGCGGAAAGCATGCTGCTGAGCTCTACGATCGAAATATTGTTGGCGGCAAGTTCATAAGGATTGATGTTCACCTGGATCTCACGTTCCAGTCCTCCGTTCACGGTAGCGGATGCCACCCCGTCAATGCGTTCGAAACGGGGCTGCACCTGTTCTTCCACAAGACGGCGCAGCTCGGCGTTTCCAAGTTCGTCCGAGGTGACCATCATGCGCATGATGGGCATCATGGAGGGGTCGAAGACAACGGTCAGGGGATCGGAGGCGTCCGTGGGGAGGTAATCCCGCACCATGTCGATCTGGCGGCGTATATTTGTTTCCGCCTTATCCATGTCCGTGCCCCAGTTGAATTCCGCCTGGATGATCGAGGTACCCTTGCTTGACGTTGAACTGATGTGTTTAATGCCCTCAACAGTGGTGATGGAGCTCTCAAGCGTCCGGGTCAGCGTGTTCTCGATATCTTCAGGGCCGACACCCTCGTAATTGGTGATCACCACGGCCATCGGGAATTCTATCTCCGGGTACAGGTCCAGTTTCAGCCGGGATAATCCGAAGACGCCGAAACCGATGGCGATAAGATAGATCATGAAAAAGGTAACGGGCCGTTTTATACTTAAGGATGATATTTTCATAAATAAACCTCTTTCCCGGGATTATTCGACGATTTCAACCAGTGTCGAGTCGCTCAGATTGTTCTGGCCCATGATCACCAGCTGATCTCCGGCGTTCAGTCCGCTGAGGACCTCATATTTTGTCTTGGATTCGATGCCGATCCCGATGGGGGTTTTCCGGGCTATACCGTTCTCGACAATAAAACAGCTGTACGTCTTTACCACACGGTCATCACGGAAGTTGTCGCCCGTCCGCTGTAAAACGGTTTGCCGGCTGACCGCCGCTTTCTCAATGGTAAGGGCATTGTCGCGTTCTTCCGTGGTCACGGAGACACGGGCGAACATTCCCGGTTTCAGACGCAGGTCCGGATTAGGGGTCTTAATTTCCACTCTTGCAGTACGGGTCATAGGATCGATCACAGGTGAAACGGCAACAATGCGTCCGTCAAAGACCTTGTCCGGATATGCGCTGACACTGATCCCGGCATGCTGACCTTCGTATATATTCATCAGGTCGCGTTCGGTAACACGGATGATGATCTTGACATTTTGTATTTCATCTACGGACGCGAAAGGTTTCTGGGGGGAAGCCATGTCGCCGGCTTCATCGGTGATCCCGGAAACATACCCGCTGACGGGCGCACGCAGCAGTGTGTAGCCGAGCCGCGTCTTTGCCATTTCCAGGGACGCTTCCGCCTGTTTGAGCCCGGCTTTTGCAAGCTCGAGCTGCGTTTTTACCTGATCCCACTGGCTCTGGCTGATGGCATTGTCCTCATGAAGGGACCGCATGCGCTCATATTCGGCCCGGGCATTTCCCAGCTGGCTTTTTGCGCTTTCGTAACCGGCTTCCGCCTGGTGCTTGGCGTCACGGACGCTGGCATCGTCGATGACGGCGAGGATGTCGCCTTTTTGAACATGATCGCCGTTCTTCGCGCGGATTTCCGTAATAATATCGCTGATCCTGGCATATACAACAACACCGGGATCACCGCTGATGTCGCCCAGGTACTGTATTTTTTCCGCGATGTATTCGGGCTCTACGGTCCGGACATTGACCGGGACCACCCGAAGGTCGTTTTTCGCTTTTTCGCCTTCCAGGGGAAGCATCATTTTCTGAAGCTTTGACAGATAACGACGGGATGCGTTCTTATCCAGGGAATCCGGCAGGTTCCCGGTGAGTGCTCTTATCGCTTCAGCGGTTTGCTGATAGGGATTCTCTGCATTTTCTCCGCCGGTTTGCGGACCGCCGCAGGAAAAGAAGACCAGAAGGGCCGCACTGATTAAAATGATGATTTTCTTCATTCTTTTTCTCCATCGTATCTGCTTAAGTTATTTAACGATTTTTTCAGGGTTTCCACGGCAAGGTTATATTCGAATACCGATTGGATATATCCGGACCTTGCGCCGATATAACTGCTTTCCGCATTCAGGAGGTCCAGCTGGGTCGCGGCACCGGTTTCATACATGAGCTTGGATAAACGGAGCGCCTCCTCCGCCTGAAGGATCACTTCCTGATTGGCCTGCGTGTTTGACAGGGTTTCTTTGACCTTCCGGTATGCGGCATCCACCTCGGCATAGATATAATTTTCCGTCTGCTCGTACCGGTAATTCGCCTCCCGGACACCGATGACCGCCTTCTGAATGCCCGCAGCGTTCTTCCCGCCGCTGAAGAGCGGCATGGATACGCTGAGAGAGATACTGGAACTGCGGCGGTGATTCAGATCGTTGAGGTCGTCCGTGTTCGCCTGCCACTGCATTCCGGAGCCTATCTGCACCTTGGGCATAATATTGCTCCAGGCAATGTTTCGCTGGTATTTTGCCAGTTTTTTCTGTTCTTCCGCCATCAGCAGGTCAAGCCGTTCATTTTTGGAAATATGCAGGAGATCGTCAATTTCCAGCCCGGAATAGGGATTTTCGATCTTTTCAAGTTTCCCTACGACATTCAGAGTGTCGATCTCCGGATCGTTGATATAGGTCTTCAGATTCGTTCGTGCGGAGACCCGCTGGTTCTTCAGGGAGATAAGCTGGGGTTTATAGGATTCGTAGCGGACTTTCGCCTGGAGCAGGTCAAGCCGGGTCGCTTTTCCGGCGGCAAGCTGTTTTTCGGCAAGTTCATAATTTTCCTTTGCCGACTGAAGGCCCTTTTCCGTGGCGTCGATCATCGATTCCAGCATTTGCGCCTGATAATACAGTGAGCGTATGGTGTGGATGACAGTGTTTACCTGATCCTGAAGGCTCAGTTCGGACAGGTTCACCATGGAGGAAGCCGCAAGCTGCCCGTTGATGATCGCTCCTCCCGTAAAGATCGGATAGGAAAGATCAAGGCCGAGGTTGGAATTGAACTGCTTGCCCATTCTCAGTTCCTGGGGCGGCTGCGGACCGTCACCGTCAAAGTCCACGACCATGACGGACAATTCCAGATTGTCTGTCAGCCGGTAGTATGAACTGACGGTGGGAAAGAAATTGGCGACAGACTCGCGGCTGGATACCTTCGCTTTTTTCAGGGACGCCTCGGACATTTTGATCTGAAGATTGTTTTTCAGCGCCAGCTGCTCCGCTTCCGCCAGCGTAATGTCACGGGCAAAAAGTCCGCCGATAAGAAAAGTCAGTAAAAGGATCTTTTTCATGGTTTCGCAAAACCTCCTTTAAGCAGTGTTACAAGATAAGCGATCTGTTCGTCTTCGCTCAGATCGATATTCAATGTATTTTTCAGCCGGGAGCCGCTGGTATGATGAATGATGCCGGAAAATGCGGTTGAAAGCAAGGCAACCGGGATATCGTCACGCAGTTCGCCTTTTTCGACCCCCTTTTCTACCATGGTGTGTATCGCCTTTTGAAGCCGGTTGAAATAATCGTGAAGCATCTTCCGGTCGATCTCACGGTCAAAACCCTGGGTGACGATCATTTTGAAAAGCCTGAAGGTGTGGGGGTGTTCGGATGAAAAATTGCACATTCCCCGGACCAGGATCTCAAGTTTCTCCCAGAAGGAACGCTCCGATACCGCCAGTTCCTCAAGGCCGCAGACCACATGGTCCAGCGCGTGTTTCAGTACGGCAATGAAAAGCTCCTCCTTCCCGGGAAAGTGATAGTACAGGGCGGCCTTTGTCATATGCATGGCTTCGGCGATCTCCCGCATGGAAGTTCCTTTATACCCCTTTTCGGAAAATATCCTGATGGCGGCTTTCAGTATTTTATCGTGCGTTCCGTTTTTCATGTGTTCTCCCCAATTAAACTTACCGAACGGAAGGTAAACGAAATAGTTCCCGGTGTCAAGAAAAAACCTTACCGGACGGTAAGTTTGTAAAAAAACCGATCGCAAAGGCATTGGTCCACGGCCGCACATTGGCGCCGGGAGTGCCGGAGCAAAGGGGAACAGGGGTTAAACGGTAAGGCTGTCGAGCCCTTCCCGGAAAGCTTCCAGGAAATGGTGGACATGCATGCCGTCCATCAGGGCATGGTGGGCATGGATGCCGACAGGCAGCATCTGGCGTTCGTGCTCCCGGAACATTTTCCCGAAAGTCAGGATCGGGATCCCCGCGGTATTCGGAAGGTCAAGCGGGTGCGAGACCGAGGTAAAGCGGATCCAGGGAAGAATGGAATAATAGATCGTCTCGGGACAGTCCTTTGAGGCGTCAAGTTCCGGCGAACTTTTTACCCGCCGGAGTTCGCATTCCGCCTCCGGCACAAAGGCCTCCAGCGTATCACGGTATTCCAGCATGGCGAACCCCAGTCCGCCGTCATCCCGCAGGACGGTGGGAGATCCGTTCACCCTGTCGTAAATGACCGGACGGTCTCCTTCCAGGCGTGTCCGGAACGGGGGAATACGGTTGGCCGCCTGCAGGGAGCGGTAGAAATAATACAGAAAGAACGGGATCCCTTTTCCCTTTGCCGCGGCATACGCCTGTGTGCAGTCCACGTTCGTGCAAATGCCGAAATACGGGTTGCTGTATCCCAGGAAGTGCCGGAAGGCGCCTTTGCGTTCCCAGGTTTCGATGTTGATGTAATGTTTCATAGGGTATGTTACGGTAAAAGTTTACGGGTCCGGACCGCCGGTTTCGAAACCCCCTGCAGCATGTGGGGCTTTGTGACAATGCTCCCCGTATCAATAATCAAAGGAACTCTGGCCGAGAAATTCCTGGATGATGGAGGTCGGCGGGATCATGTCCGTTTCAAAGGGCACGAAAAGTTCCATCAGGCTGCGCAGGCGTTCGGCCTCCGTTTTTACCGGGGAATCCGGGGGGATGTCTTTAATATGATCCAGCAGGATACCGCTGAACGCCGACCATTCGTATTCCAGGGCGCTGTTAAAATAGACGTCCGCATTTTCCTGAAAGGGAAAGATCCAGCGGTCCTCGCCGCGGCGGACCGAGGGCCAGCGCAGCAGGGTGGCTTCCAGACTGTGCCCGCGGAACTGGAAATCGCGGTACATGCGGCGCAGAAGCCGCGTGTCGGAAGTGGACACCCGGTTGTAGAGATTGAAATTCAGCTGTGTCAGGGCGCTGATATAGATCTTGAACTTTTTATCCGCGGCAACGTGCTTTGCCAGGTCCGGGTTCAGCCCGTGTATCCCTTCCAGGATCAGGACCTCGTCCTTATGCAGAAAGGTTTTTTCCGGGTCAAACCGTCTTCTCCCGGTTTCAAAAACAAAACGGGGAAGGTGCTGCCCTTCACCCCGGAGCAGACCCTTAAGCTGTTTTTCAAGAAGCCGGTGATCGATCGCGGAGAAATGTTCGAAATCCATCTGTCCGTTCTTGTCCAGGGGGGTATCCTCCCTTTCGACGAAATAGTCATCCAGGGAAAGATGTTTCGGATTCAGTCCGTTGATACGCAGCTGGATCGAAAGCCGCTTCATAAAGGTGGTTTTTCCGGAAGCCGAGGGACCGGCAATAAAGATGAAACGGAGCTCCGGGCGCCGGCTGATAATATCGGCGATCTGTGCGATCTTTTTTTCGTGCAGGGCCTCGTAGAGATGGACGGTCCGCATCTGTTTCCCTTTCAGCGCCTGGGCGTTCAGGTCACAGATATGACGGATGTTCAGCATCTTGCCGCGTTCTTCGCTTTCGCGGATGACCCTGAACAGGTTCGGCGAAGGGGTGAATTCCGGAATCCGGCGGGGGGAAGACTGTGTGGGGAATTCCAGGACAAAGCCTCTGTCGTAGGGAGTTATACGGAAGAGTCTGATGTATGCGGCGGAGGGGGCCAGGGGGGAAATGAACCAGTGGGGAAAACCGCAGAGATCATAAATTCGGAAGGTGTTGCGGGGACTGTATTTCAGGACCATGAAACGCTTGTAGTCAAAATCACGGATCTGTTCCATACTGACTACGCGTTCTTCGAACTCATAACCGGATTGCACGAACGTATGCATTTTTCTTTGCAGAAGGTCCAGATAATTTGCGGGCAGCGTGTCCGGCCGGATCGCCTCGCAGTAAAAACCCTTGCTGAAGGAATGCTCCACCGATATGCGCGTCTCCGGGAAAAGCCCTTCCGCGGCCATGAGCATCAGCGCGACCGTGCTGATGGCCAGACAGTGTGCGCCCAACGGGTGGTGAATGTCATAGAGAATGACCTTGCCGGTGTCTTTTGCAATTTTATTGTTCAGGCTTTGCAGCTCTGCGTCACAGGCCATGCAGAGCACATCGTCACGCTGCTCCGGGAAAAGACGGCGCACAAGATCCGATCCGCTCATCTGCGGCTGATATTTTATCTCCTTTTTCTGATCGTGATAAAGAACTACCATCGGACGTTCAGTTCGCGGTTTGCCTTCACTTCGTCAAGCCGTTTCACCGGTGTGGTGTGCGGGGCGGAGCGCACCGTTTCCGGATCGTTCTCGCATTCCCTGCGGATGCTGCGCATGATATCAATGAAATGATCGAGCGAGGCCTTGTGCTCCGTCTCCGTCGGTTCGATCATCAGGGCCTCGTGCACGATCAGGGGAAAATAGACCGTCGGTGCGTGCACACCGTAATCCAGCATGCGTTTTGCGATATCCAGCGTGCGGACGCCGTGGCATTTCTGGCGGTCGCCGGAAAAGACACATTCGTGCATGGGCGTTGACCTGTAGGGAAGTTCATAATCCCCTTCAAGGGAGGCCCTGAGGTAATTGGCGTTGATGATCGCATGTTTCGCCACATCACGGAGGCCTTCCTCTCCCAGCATGCGGATGTATACCCAGGTCTTGACGATCACACTGTAGTTTCCCCAGAAAGCCATCACTTTTCCGATGCTTTCCGGATGATCCCAGCTCATGACATAACGTTCCGCCTTTTTCAGCACCCGCGGGACGGGAAGATACGGTATCAGTTTTTCCTTCACGCCGATAGGTCCCGCACCCGGGCCGCCTCCTCCGTGGGGCGTCGAGAAGGTCTTGTGCAGGTTCAGGTGCGTAATGTCGAACTGCATGTCCCCGGTCTTCACCAGGCCCAGCAGTGCGTTCATGTTCGCGCCGTCCATATACATCAGTCCGTCCACGGCATGCACGAGTTCGGCGATCTGCAGCACGTTCTTCTCAAAGATACCCAGCGTATTGGGATTGGTCAGCATAAAACCGGCGACGTCACCGGAAAGCTTTGCCTTAAGGTCGTCAATATCGACGAGCCCCTCGTTCGTGGAAGCCACGGTTACCGCCTTGTAACCGCCAAGATGCACGGAGGCGGGATTGGTGCCGTGGGCGGAGTCCGGTATGAGGATCGTAGCCTTGTGATTGTTCTTCATTCGGTGATACTGCCGCATGATCATCACGCCGGTAAGTTCTCCGTGCGATCCCGCTGCCGGCTGCAGGGTGTAGGCGTCCATGCCGGTGATCTCGCACAGGGATTGCTCGACCTCATAATAGATCTTCAGCGCTGCCTGCGCATGGTCTTCGTCCCCGAAAGGATGCAGGCCGGTGATATAGGGGCTTGCCGCGAACGCTTCGTTGATCTTGGGATTATACTTCATCGTGCAGGAACCCAGCGGGTAAAAATCTTTGTCCACATGATGGTTCAGGGTCGACAGGTTGACATAATGCCGCACGATCTCCGGTTCGCTTACTTCCGGAAGGGCACATTTCTCTCGGCGCAGGAATTTTCCGGGGATCAGGTCGCGGACCGCTTTTTCCGGCACGTCGCAGTCGGGAAGCACGACACTCTGTTTTCCTTCCGAAGAACGTTCGATCAGTAATTTTCTGTCCATAGGCCTTTCCGTTAATATCCAGACAAAAAAATATTAAATAATTTCCGGGTATCAAAATCCTTTCGTATAATATCCGAAATTCAGGAAGAGATATGAAAAAGATCACGATAATGCTTTTATTGCTTTCCGGAGGGCTCTTTGCCGTGCCGGCGAACCCGGAACCCGGTGTGATCCGTTACTCCGACGGAACCGCCCTAACGGTCTATCTGCGGGGGGATGAGAATATCTCCTGGCACGAAAGCCGGGACGGATACCGTTTGCTGAAAACCCGCAGGGGGCATTACGAATATGCCCTGGTCCCGGATGACGGAAAGGTCCGGCCGTCCGGCATCAGGGCGCACGATCCCCGGGAGCGGAATGCGGAAGAAAAAGCCTTTATTGCAGACCTTCCCCCGGTACCTGTGCTTCCCGAAACATTCCGCACCGCCGAAAGCATGAAAGCGGCGTCTCCGGAGGATCCCTTCGCCCGGACGGATTTTCCCACGCTCGGAGAGCAGAAATTCCTGCTGATCCTGGTGGAATTCGGGGATCTTGGTTTCACTCACCGGCCGGCGGATTTCGACAGCCTGATGAATGCGGAACACTATGACCATAACGGAGCGTACGGCAGTGTGCGCCGGTATTACCGTGACGCCTCTTTCGGCCGGTTCGACCCGCACTTCGACGTGGCCGGACCGGTAAGGCTCGACAGCAGCTGGGCATTTTACGGGAAGGGTGACGACGAGAACATCCAGTCCTTTGTTTTCGAAGCTGTCAGAAAGGCCGATCCGCTGGTTGATTTCACGGAATACGACAATGACGGTGACGGCTTTGTCGACAATATCTACTTTATTTATGCCGGCTACGGGGAATGTTTTTACGGCGCCGACGTGAACACCATCTGGCCGCACCGCTGGGTCTATCATGCCGGCACCCTGACGGTGGACGGCATGCGCGTTTACGATTACTCCGCCTCCATGGAATTATACGGGACCTCGGGAACGACCCGGACCAGTATCGGGGTCATTTGTCACGAATTCGGACATGTATGCGGCCTGCCGGATTATTACGACACCGATTACGACGGCAGCGGCGGGAATTGCGGCGGGCTGGGCCAGTGGGACCTGATGGCCGGCGGTCTCTTCGGAACGACGCGCAGGAAGCCGCCCCTTTTCAACGCATGGTCCCGCATGTATCTGCAATGGGCGGAACCGGCGGAGCTCAGCGGGACGGAGCATGTTACCATCGATCCCGCACACAGCCATAACGAAGTGCGTTATTTCCCTTCAAAGACGGAGGGTGAATTCTTCATGATGGAAAACCGCCAGCGTGCTTCCTGGGATGCGTCCCTGCCGGGCCACGGACTGCTGATCTTTCATATCGACAGGAACCATGCCGGATGGAGCAACAATACGCTGAACTGCGATCCTGCCCGACAGGGATTCGATCTTGAGGAAGCCGACGGACTCGGAAATATCACGGCATCCTCCATTGACGGGGGAGATCCCTTTCCCGGAAGCTCCGGGAACCGGGAATTCACCGATACCGGGGATCCGAACGCCCTTGACTGGGCGGGACAGAGAAGCCGGAATCCTTTACGGGAGATCACGGAACAGGAAGGAGTGATCCGTTTCCGGTCCGGCGAAGTGCAGGTTGACCCTCCGGAGAACTTCCTGGCGGCCGCAGCGGGCTACGATTCCGTCCGTATCAGCTGGTCCCTGAATGCGGCCGGGGATTCGGTGATCATGCTTGCCTCCGGTGAGGACACGCCCGGATATTTGCCGGACTACCGGTCCTATGCAGTGGGAGAAAGAATCGCCGGTGCAGAGGTCATCTACAAAGGCCTGGATACGGTGTTTCATCATACGGACCTTCTGCCGGGAAGCAGGTTTTACTACGGGATCTTTTCCTTTAACGACAGTGTCCGTGTGTATTCCGAGCGCCGGGAAGCGACGGCAGTTACAGCCTCGCCGCCGTTTTTCGAGACGGATTTTTCAGAAGGGCTCCCCGAAGGATGGCTGATCTTCGACAGGACCGGGAACGGAAGCTGGTCCGCGGAGAATCCCGGGAACCGGAGCTTTCAGGCAAGCTCTGCCGGGAACGGCTATATGATCGTCGACAGTGAACATGCGGGGGAGGCGAAGATCGATGCCGAACTGATAACACGATCCTTCAATTTCGCCCTCAGCCGCAGTGTCATCATGCGTTTTGAGCATAAGCTGGAAGTGGCCTCCCTCACCCTTGCGCGGGTGCTTTATACGGTCAATGACGGAGTAAGCTGGTATGAAGCGCAACGCTGGACCCGGAGCACCGCGGACCCGGAAACGGTGGAGATCGATCTTTCGGATGACGTGGGCGGGTTCCGGGATGTGAAATTCAAGTTCAATTACCGCGGGACCGATGAAAAATACTGGTGCATTGATGATCTCAGCATCCTGTCCGCGCTCAGCGACGGAGCGGCGGCAGGCTTTGATGCAGCGCAACACCGCGGTCCCAAGCCCCTGACGGTCCGGTTCATGAACACTTCCGTTGCAGTGCCGGATATGATCGATACGGTGGTGTGGGATTTCGGCGACGGCAGTGATTTCCGGACCGATCCCGATCCGGTGCACACCTATACACGCTCGGGGACCTATGATGTTTCACTGATGATACGGGCGAACGGTCTGCAGTCCGATCATCACCGGGATGATTTCGTCCAAGTTGTCAATCACGCACCGGTATACACGGGAAACGATACCCTGGACCTTCGGAAAAATACGGAAACGGCACTGAACCTGAACCGTTTTTTCTCGGATCCCAACGGTGATCCGCTGCATTATACTTGGAAATACAGCGGTACGTACCTGAGCATTGCGGCGGTGAACGATTCGGTAATCAGTGTCCGGCCCGGCGATGATTATCTGGGCCTGGAACGGGTGACGTTCGTGGCGGAAGACAATGAAGGCGATACCGCCTCGCAGCAGATCGGCATCCGGGTGAGTGAGACCGGCGTTGATCCCGCCCTTCCGCAGGAATTTGCCTGTGAGCAGAATTATCCGAATCCTTTCAATCCCGCCTGCAATATCCGCTACCGGCTCCCTGAAACGCGGAGGGTCCTGCTGAATGTCTATAGCGTGAGCGGTGCGCGGGTGCGCACACTGGTCGACGGAATACAGGAAGCCGGATATTATACGCTGAAATTCCACGCCGGGGATCTTCCGGGAGGATTGTATATTTACCGGATGCGCGCAGGCGCGGACGTGCAGACGAAAAAGATGATCCTGTTAAAATAAGCCTGCCAGGCGAAGCGCAGCATTGCGGAAAAGAGAAAGGCACACCGCCTTCCGGAACCCGGTCCTTTCCGCGGCCGGGATGCTTTCCGGTTGTTTCATTGCTGTTTAACCGAGCTTCATGGTGTCATGCACCATTTCCATGGTCTCCGCCGCCTCACGGCGGGCGCGGGCTTCGCCGTCCCGGAGAATATCCATTACCATTGCATCGCTAAGGGAGGAACGTTTCTCACGGTGGGGGGCAAAATACTCCGCTATTTTTGCGGCGCACCGCTTTTTGCAGTCCACACAGCCAAGCACTCCCGATTCGCAATCCCGCCGGATCGCCGGCGTTTCATCTGTATTGAAAACGCTATGATAGGTAAAGATCGTGCAAATGTCCGGCCGTCCGGGATCGTTGCGGTAGATTTTCTGCGGATCGGTCACGGCTTTCCGTACCGCCTGCCAGATATCTTCCGGTCCGTCCGAAAGGAAAACGGTGTTGCCGAGCGACTTGGACATTTTAGCCTTTCCGTCCAGGCCGGGAAGCCGGGAGAAACGGGTCAGCTTTGTCCGGGGCTCGGGGAAGATCCTCCCGTAGGTACAGTTGAATTTCCGGGCGATCTCACGGCTGATCTCCACATGGGAACTCTGATCCTCCCCGACAGGCACGGCGTCGGCGCGATAAAGGAGAATATCCGCCGCCTGAAGCACCGGGTATCCGAGATGGCCGTAAACGACGGCCGGCAGGCCGAGATCCCGCACCTGCTCTTTCAGCGAAGGATTCCGTTCCAGCCGTTCTTTGGTGATCAGCATGGAAAAGAGCAGATATAATTCCGCATGTTCCTTTACCTGCGACTGCCGGAAAACGGGACTTTTTTCCGGGTCGATGCCCGCGGCGATCCAGTCTTTGACCATGTCGACGGTATTGGCCGGCATGGAGGAGGTATCCAGGTCCGTGGTCAGAACATGATAATCCGCGATCAGATGAAAATTCTGATACTCCTTCTGCAGGGCGACCCAGTTCGCGAGCGCGCCGACATAATGCCCGATATGCAGTTTTCCGGTAGGGCGCATGCCCGATAAGATTCGTTTTACAGCCATGTTATCCTCGCAGTAATGTTTCGATCGAATAGATGCCTTCCAGCATGTCATGAAGCTTCTTCAGATAATGCGTTTTTCCGGGATCGAAACTGTTGATCTTCACCTCGCCGGAAGCATGAATGTATTCCGGCGTCCGCCGCATGATCGCGACATGTACGATATTCCCCTTTTCATTCTGAAAGAAGGCGAGATCCCCCGGCCTGGCTTCCTCAGGGGATACCGGATCCTCTTTCAGCCTCTTTATCTGCTGGCCGGCGTCACGGGGCAGGGAAAGCCCGGCTATCCGGAAGCACATCTGCGTCAGGCCGGAACAGTCACAGCCGTTCTCGGTCTTTCCGCCCCAGAAATAGGAAGCGCCCAGAATGCGGCCGGCCGAGCAGAGGATGACATCCCGGGGATCGGTGACCGTGAGTTCCGGCTGACGGACATGTCCGTGGCCTCCGTCGGGGAGCAGGATCTCGTAATCTTCATCATTCTGTTCCAGATAGGGGACCGAAGCGCCCATTGCGAGCACGCCCATACGCTGTCCCTGCATTGCCGGATTATCATAGATACTGAGAAAGGGAGTGTGAACCGTCAGCCGCGGAAGGGTGTTCAGCAGCGATCCCGTTTCCGGGCTCAGCTCCAGTGTGGAAAAATCCTGCGACCAGGCCTCATAACCGTCCGGAAGGCGCAGCCTGACCCAGTCCCCTTTCCTGTCGAGCTGTTCCGCGATGTCCCAGATGAGCCCCTGCGTCACCAGCTGGGAAGAGAAACTTGCATCGTCATACATGTTCGCAAAGGGCGTTTTGATAATTTTTTTCATAAATATTTACCTCAATAAAAGATAAGATACAATATCCCGCCGAACACACCTCCGGCAAGGGTATTGCAGAAATTGACAAAGTCGTTGTTCACCCACTTTAAGCCCCGGTAGAAAGGGATTTCGGGCAGGCCGCAATGATCGCGTTTTTCCGTGACCTTTCCGCAGCGCGGACAGCGGTACTGGGCCTGGATCGTGGCGCCCGCCAGGGAGTCGGCCAGAGCGCCCAGGAATCCGGAAACGCCGATGAGCAGCACCAGCGGCACCGGGATCTCAATACCGGCAAAAAGGCTCAGCGCATATTTCCCCGTAAAGGCCATTAACAGGGCGCCGGCGAAGGAACCGGCCGTGCCCAGGGGCGAAAGTCCGCCCGAAGTGCCCATGGGAACGATCTTCCAGGTCCTGATACTGACCGGATTCCGCCGGCTGAAGGAACCGATCTCCGTTCCCCAGGTATCCGCCGTCGCTGCCGCGACCGAAGTGATAAAGATCAGATACCAGAGGATCTCGCTTTCCGGCCAGACGGGTTCGAAAAAATGCCATGACATGGTGGCGAGCATGGCCACCCCGCCGTTTGCGAAAACCTGGTAAATGTCCCTTCTCCCCGTTTTCTCAAAGATCGTTTCAAGTTTCTGCTTATGCCTTTTTCCCGCCTTGGTGAGGGCGGAAGAGAGGATGAAAAAGACGGCAACGGGGATCATCCATTCCGGACCGCCGAGTCCGAAGATCACGGTCCCGAGCAGCCAGGCGCCCATCGCACCGGACAGCGTCAGGGTCCGGGTCTTATAGGCGAGATAAGCGGCAAGGACCGTGATCGCCATCCATATCATCAGCTGCAGCTGCAGTTCGGCGCTGCCGTTATAAAAGGCATCCAGGATCATGCCGGTACCGACGGGCACCATAAGGTTGTCCGTGCCCCGGTGTGAGATCGTTTCCGCCCCGGCGGAGTAGATGGCTGTAAAAAATCCGAAGACGAGTGCTGTCTGCCAGCCGATCTCCGGCTGCGGAAAGACGCCCCGGAAAAATTTCATGCTGAGGACCGCTACGACAAAGGCGGTAATGAACATCGCCGTGCTTCCCTGAAGGGATTTTTTTTCGGTCAGGATCCTGAAGCCAACAGGTTTTTTTCTGGATTCACCCACCCAGCTTGCCAGGGGATCCGCAAAGGCCATGATCAGCATGGAGGTCAGAAGAATGGCCGGATCCTTGTCCCAGAACCAGAAGACCAGGATAAAGAAGGAGACCGGGAAATAGACAGTCCCGTAAGAAATACGGTCGGTCTCGTGGATACTGCCGATCAGTTTGAATTTTAACGCCAGGATGTTCGCAACAGTGAAAATGGCGGCGATTACGAGCACCGGCAGGCGGGAGGTGAAAATAAATGGCGCCGCACAGACAAGGCAGCCGACCAGCATATGCACCAGGCGGCGCGTAGTATGAGAATGCAGATGCAGCAGTTTCAGGAGCATTTCGGCAAAAGTGAGGATAATGAGGATGCTCAGCGTAAAAACAATAAACAGCCCCCAGTCCGAATGAAAGATAAAATCCATCGCTATCCTCAATATTGGTCACAAATTTTACAAGAAAAACTCCGGACTTGCAAGGCGAGATTATAAAATATAAAAGGAGATCCGGCATTCCGGCAAATATCCGGTGCGGCAGCGCCCGTCATATTGTCCTTTGATATTTCCGGATTTGTCGATAATATATCCTGTAAACATAAGAAAGATCCCGTGATGACGGGCCGGTACTACCGGTCCGGGACGGAATGAGACGTTAAAAAATAAGAGCGGGCATAAAAAAGAGGGAGATCCGCAAACCATGAAGCATATGGAGGAGATCGTTTGGGGGGTCATCGGAGCGGGAAAGGTGTGCGAGAAAAAAAGCATGCCGGCCATGCAGCGCATCCCCCATTCACGAGTGAAGACCGTGATGCGCCGCAATGCGGACAAATGCCGGGATTTTGCGGAAAGGCACGGTGTTCCCCGCTGGACAACGGATGCTTCGGAGATTTTCCGTGATCCCGGGATCAGTGCCGTGTACGTGGCGACACCCCCGGACAGTCATGCCGCCTATGCAAAAGCGGCTGCCGGCGCCGGGAAAGCGGTATATGTGGAAAAACCCATGGCCAGGGATCACGTTGAATGCGAAAGCATGATCCGGGCCTGCGGGAAGGCGGGCGTTCCGCTTTTTGTCGCCTACTACCGGCGCGCCCTTCCGCATTTTCTGCGCGTCAAGGAACTGCTGCGGCAGGGAGCGGTCGGGACCCCCTGTTCCGTGCGCGTGTTATTCCGCCGTCCGCCGTCTCCGGAGGACATCTCCCGCCCGGAGTCGAACTGGCGCATACAGCCGGAGATCTCGGGCGGCGGCCATTTCCATGACCTTGCCTCCCATCAGCTGGATCTTCTGGATTTCCTTTTCGGGAAGGTTGAGGATGTGCACGGCTTTTCCGCGAACCGCGGCGGGTATTACGGACCGGCGGACACCCTTTCCGCGACTTTCCGTTTCGAAAGCGGTGTGATCGGCGGCGGAAGCTGGTGTTTCGTAAGTCCGCCCCGGGAAAAAAAAGACCTTATCTGCATTCTGGGTACGGAGGGGAGCCTGCGGTTTTCCACCTTTGGGCATTCCGCCATCCACGGCAATACCCGGAGCATGGGAATATTCCGGGAGGAAAAAGAGCTTCCCGTTCATATCCAGGAGCCCCTGATCAGGAGCATTGTTTCGGAACTCCGCGGAGAAGGGCAATGCCCGAGTACGGGGCAGAGCGCGGCGCGGACCAGCCGGGTCATGGATGTGATCTGCCGGGATGAATGACACCGGGTCCGCATAACAAAAAAACGCTAACATTTTGGCTTTTATTTTGTAAATTAAAGGTTTTGTTGAACGGTGAAAAAGGAAGGTCCCGTGGTGACGATCAGCATTCTCTATGACAATACCGAATACCGCAAGGATATGCCGGCGGACTGGGGCTTTTCCGCATTGGTCCGGACCCCGGAGGCGAACATCCTTTTCGATGCCGGTTCGGACGGCAAGATCCTGCTGGAAAATTTAGAAAAAACGGGGGTCGATCCCGTATCGGTCGACACCGTCTTTGTTTCGCATCACCATTTTGACCATACGGGCGGCCTGGCCGCTTTTCTCCGCGCAAATCCCGACGTCAGGGTTTTTGTACCCCGGTCTTTACGGGGGGTCAGGCGGGCAAAAGCGGTTGTGCACGTCGATAAGGCGCAGACCCTTTTCGGCAGCGTGCATTCCACCGGAGAGCTACGGGGCATTGAACAGTCCATGATAGTGGAAACTTCCGCCGGCAATGTCGTCGTGGTCGGATGTGCGCATCCCGGACTGGAGACCATTCTCCCGGCGGCGCAGAAATTCGGACCCATACACGCCCTGGTCGGCGGGTTTCACGGTTTTGACAAATTATATCTCCTGAAAAATATCGAGTATGTCTGTCCCACCCACTGCACGCAGCAGATCGAAGCGATCGCGGAGCGTTATCCGGAAAAATATTTGCCGGGCGGAACGGGCAGGCAGTATGAATTCCCCCTTACCCGTAAACCCAAAGAGGTACGATGAAGACGTTTCTGGACTGTATACCCTGTTTTGTCAAACAGGCATTGCGCGCAGGGCGCATGGCGACAGATGACGAGGAAGAGATCAAGGCGCTGCTTGACCGGATCGGATGCCGCATAAAGGACATTCCCATGGACCACACGCCTCCGGAGATGGGGCTGATCATTTATGATGAGATCCGCAGGATCACCGGCATCAAAGACCCGTACAAAGAAGCTAAGAAGGCGCATATTAAAGAAGCAAAACGTTTATACCCCGAACTGAAGAGAAGGCTGAAGGATGCGGAGGACCCTCTTTTGACCGCCGTACGCATCGCCATTGCGGGGAATGTGATCGACCTGGGGATGGAAAAGGATTTCCATATTGAGAAAGACCTGCAGGAGATCCTCCTGAAAAAATTTGCGATCTGCGATATCGAGGATTTCCGGGAAAAACTGTCGCACAGCGAATATGTTTTGTATCTGGGGGACAATGCCGGCGAGTCCGTATTTGACAGGCTTCTGATCGAAACCCTGGACAAACCGGTGATCTATGCGGTCCGGGACCGTGCGATCATTAACGATGTCACAAGGGAAGACGCCTGTGATTCCGGACTGCATGAGGTGGCGGACATCATTTCTTCCGGTTCCCCGGCCCCGGCCACGATCCTGAAATTGTGCAGCCGGGAATTTTTGCAGCTGTTTGAAAAGGCCGGGATGATCATCAGCAAAGGGCAGGGCAACTATGAGGGACTTTCCGCGACCCGGCGCCCCGTGTTCTTTCTTCTGAAGGCCAAATGCCCGGTGATCGCCCGGGACATCGGCGTTGACGAAGACGACATCATCCTGAAATATGCAGGAAAAAAATCATAAACGGAGTCATGTTATGGCTGAAAAAATGCGGATCGGGATCATCATTTGCGACCGCTACCGCCACTGTGCCGGCGGAAAGTGCTTTCGCGCCCTGCGGGAGCGGGAGGGCGCTTTTAAAAGCTATGCAAAGGATGCGGATGTGGAGATCGCCGGATATACCTCCTGCGGGGGCTGTCCGGGCGGCAACGTGGAATACGCTCCGGAAGAAATGATCAGGAACGGAGCGGAGGTCATCCATTTTGCCACCGGGCTCCTTGTGGGCTATCCGCCCTGTCCCCGCATCGATCACTTTAAGGACTATATTGAGGCCGCTTTCGGTATTCCCGTGGTCATGGGCACGCATCCCGTTCCCGAAAAGTATTACCGGCTTCACCAAAAACTCGGGACATGGGAAGACAACAAATGGAATAAGCGGCTTGCCTCCCTGCAGGACCCGGAGGAAGTACGCAAAGCGTATAATTAGGGATCAATATGCATTACCGGTATGTTTTCGGCCCTGTGCCGTCCCGGCGGCTGGGCATTTCACTGGGCGTCGACATGGTGCCGCACAAGGTCTGCACCCTGAACTGCATATACTGCGAATGCGGTCCGACCACGGACCTGACGCTCAGAAGAAAGGAGTACGTGCCCTTCAGGACCGTAACGCGGGAGCTTGACGCCTGGCTGAGCAGCCATCCGGCGCCGGACTATATCACTTTTTCGGGTTCGGGCGAACCCACCCTTAACTGCCGGATCGGAGAGATGATCGGATTTATCAAGCAAAAGTATTCGAAGATCCCCGTTGCCGTTCTGACGAACGGCACGCTGTTCTCCGATCCCGGAGTGCGCCGGGAGCTGCTGGAGGCGGACCTTGTGCTTCCCTCGCTCGATGCGGCGCTGCCCGGTGCTTTCATGCGGTTGAACCGGCCGCATCGCGATCTTGACGTCGTACGGCATATCCGGGGACTGACGGATTTCAGAAAGGAATACAAGGGAAGGATCTGGCTCGAGGTCTTTTTGCTTCCGGGATACAATGACGATGAAGAGAACCTGGACGCGCTGAAAAAGGCGCTGAAAGGCATTGCGGCGGACAGGATACAGCTCAACACTCTGGACCGGCCGGGAGCGGTCAAGGGCCTGCGGCCGGCGGAGCCCGCGGCACTGGAAAGGATCCGGAAGGACTGGGACTTTCCGCAGCTGGAGATCATCGCTGCGGTTTCCGAGCGTAAGCAGAAAGCCTCCTACAACGAAAATATCGAGGACGCCATCCTCGGGACCATCGGCCGCAGGCCCTGCACGGTGGAAGACCTGTCCCGCATACTGGGGCTCCATATCAACGAGATCAACAAATACCTGGATACGCTGGAGGCGGACCGGCGGATAGAGGTCCTGGAAATGCGGCGCGGCAATTTTTATCAGCTGAAACGATAAAACGGGGCGCGGGTGGATTATTTGGCATATATTTTTCCGTAAAGATTGAAGTTCGGTCTTTTTTAAACTAAATTAACACGGTGAAACGGAAATAAGGTATGATCGCGGTCATTCAGCGTGTACAGAAAGCGGAAGTCACGGTCCGGGGAAAAACGGCCGGCAGTATCGGTGCCGGTCTCTGTATTTTACTCGGTGTGGCGAAAGGGGACAGTGAAACGGAGGCGGATTACCTTGCCGGCAGGATCGCAGGCCTGCGGATATTTGCCGACGGAAACGGGAAAATGAACGTATCCCTGAAAGATATTTCCGGATCGGCGCTGGTCGTTTCACAGTTCACGCTTTGCGGTGAATGGCGGAAAGGCCGCCGGCCGGGTTTCACGGCGGCGGCAGAGCCGGGCGAAGCGGAACGGTTGTATCAATATTTTTGCCGTGTGCTTCAGAGGATGGCCGTTCCCGTGGAAACCGGAGCATTCGGTGCCATGATGCAGGTCTCTCTCGTCAATGACGGACCGGTAACCTTTGTTTTGGATACTGAGAAATAATGAATGAAATGAGGATAAAATGGAAAAAAAGATACGGGTTGTTTTAGCCAAACCGGGTCTGGACGGACACGACCGCGGTGCCAAGGTCATCGCCAGCGCCCTGCGCGATGCGGGAATGGAAGTGATCTACCTGGGATTGCGGCAGACGCCGGAAATGATCGTGTCGGCCGCCATGCATGAAGACGCTGATGTGATCTCGCTCTCCATCCTTTCCGGAGCACATATGACGATCTTTCCCAAGGTGCTGGAACTGATGAAAAAAAACGATATGGACGATGTCCTTCTGACCGGGGGAGGGGTGATACCGGAAGAAGATATTAAAGCACTGAAAAAAATGGGCGTTGCCGAATTGTTCGGACCGGGAACCCCGACAACGAAAACGGTGGATTTCATTAAAAAATGGTTTCAGAAGAGTTCAAGGAATACATAATGTAAAAAAACGGGGGACAATATGGGGGAGACGAAAACGACGATTAAATCATGGCCGGAGGATGACCGGCCGCGTGAAAAACTGATGCGGCAGGGGGCCGGGGCATTAAGTCACGCCGAACTGCTCGCGATCCTGCTCCGCTCGGGAACCGCCCGGCGGTCGGCGCTGGATATCGCAAAACAACTGCTCTTTGAATACGACGGCCTGCTGCAGCTTGGGACCATGAGTCCCGGAGCGCTTTCAAAGATCCACGGTGTGGGGACCGCAAAGGCGGCGGCATTATCGGCCGCCTTTCAGCTGGGAGCACGTTTTCACGAAGCATTGAAAAGCAACGGCAAACCCGTTATCCGGGGGCCCGAAAGTGTCGCGGACGCCTACGGTGAACGCATGCGGCTCATGACCAAGGAAATTTGTAAGGTCATACTGCTGAACCGTGCACACCGGGCTTACAGGGACCTGACCGTCTCCGTAGGCAGCATCAGCGCTTCGATCGTGCATCCGCGGGAAGTGTATAAGCCGGCGATCGACCATCTGGCTTCCGCCATTATTCTGATGCATAATCATCCCAGCGGGGAACTGAAGCCAAGCCGTCAGGATATCGAGATCACCCGGAGCATTTTCAAAGCCGGCGAGATCCTGGATATTCCGCTCCTGGATCATATTATCATCGGCCATGCGGGATATGTAAGTTTGCGGGAACAGGGATATATGGAGTGAAAAATGGAAATTCTGTCTTTCTATGAACAAAGCCAGTCCGTTTTAACGTATCTGGAGAAGGATGAAACGGAACCGGCGTACAGCACATGCAAGAACATGCTGAAGGCTTTTCCCGGCAGTGCGCTGGTCTGGTACCTGCTGGGATGTTATTATGAAAAGAAGAAAGACATTTTTCATTCGATAGACAGCTATACGCGCGCCCTGCATGCGGACCCCACCTTCCTTGCCGCTGCGGAGAAGCTTCTGGGACTGAACAAGGACAACTATTCCGTCGGCGAACTGAAATACCTCTACACGCTGATCCTTGATCATAAAAGAGGGTCCGAAGAAATGCGACGGTTCCTGCAGAAATTTAAGAAGGCACCCATGGATGCGGAACTGACGGTGCCCGACCTCGGGCAGGATCAGCTGTCCGCCGATGATCTTCCCGGCATGGATGACGATGCCTATATCCGGCACCTGATCAGGGGGATGGACAGGATCGAGGAAAAATCCGGGAGTACGCCCGCGGGACAGGGACCGCCGGAGCAAGCGTCCGGAGGCGGGGAGAAAGGAACTGAAGAAAAAGCGATCCCGGTGAATTTCCGTCCCCCGCCAAAGCAGACCCCCGCGCCGCAGAATAACGACAAGCCCGTGAAGCCGGCTTCCTACGGAATAGAGACCATGACCATGGCCCGGATGTATATCCGTCAGGGACTTTATGAAAACGCCATGGACATTCTGCTGAAGCTGCAGAAGAGAGATCCTTCTTCGGAGCGTGTGAAAAAAGAGCTGGAGCGGGTGAAACAGCTGATAAACGAAGAAAACGAGGATAAAAATGAATGAGAAACGACTGGAATGCCTGCGTGAAGCACTGAAGGAAAGGAACCTGGACGCAATGCTTGTGCGATCTCCCGCCAATTTGCGTTATATTTCCGGATATTCCGGCTCGAACGGCCTGGCCTGTGTCACCCTTGAAAAAGCATGGTTCTTTACGGATTTCCGCTATAAGACCCAGGCGGCGCGGGAAGTCGGGCACATGCAGGTTGTTGTCCCGGAAACAAACGACCTTTTTGCCGCCATGCAGGACTGCGGCTGCATCAAACCGGATGTCCGCGTCGGTTTTGAGGGAAATCGCCTGACATTTGCGGAATACAACAAACTGACGGAGCGCTTCCCGGGAGCCGTTTACAGCGATGCGTCCATGCTTATGGAAAAACTGGCCTCGGTCAAGGAAGCCGAAGAGCTCGATTGCCTGCGTGAGGCGGCCCGCATTACCGATGCCGCCTTTCATGAACTCCTGGGCGAGATCAAGGCGGATGTCACCGAACGGCAGCTGGACGCGAAATTATCCTTCATCATGAAATCGCTGGGAAGTGAAAAGGACAGTTTTGATACGATCGTCGCTTCCGGCGTTAACGGGGCAAAGCCGCATCACAAAACCTCGGAGAAAAAACTCCGTGAGCATGAATTTGTGACGATCGATTTCGGTGCCATGTACAGGGGATATCATGCGGATGTCACCCGCACCGTCTGCGTAGGAAAAGCCTCGGACAAACAGCGTGAGGTCTATCAGGTGGTGCTTCAGGCCCAGCTTCTGGCGCTGCAGGAACTCCGCGCCGGCATGACCGGGAAGGCCGTTGACGCCGTGGCGCGTGATCATATTTCCTCAAAGGGTTACGGAGCGTATTTCGGGCACGGCCTGGGACACGGCCTGGGGCTCGAAGTGCATGCCGAACCCCGGCTTTCGCCGAAATATGAGGAAATACTGGTGCCGGACCAGGTGGTAACGGTCGAACCCGGGATCTATATTCCCGGCTGGGGCGGCGTACGGATCGAAGATGACGCTTTTATTACCGAAGAAGGCTGTGTGAACATTACCACGGCGAACAAGGAACTTATCGAATTATGATCTGCAGAGGAAAGGCTGGCCCGGGTGAAATTTAAAAATCTGGTCTTTGATCTGGGAAATGTGATCGTGGACGTTGACCGGAAGCGGTTCACCGATGCGATGGGCTGGCGTTACGAAGACTTCGCTCCGTTTTTCCGCTCGTCCCGGTTCCGGGTGTTCGAGACGGAGAAAGGGGATGAGGCAGGCTATTTCCGCCAGTTGTCGGAGTACGTTCCGATTTCTCCCGGCGACGAAATGCGCTACCGGGAGCTGCTTCACCTCAGCTTTCCGCTGCGGGGAAGGACGTGGGGCATCATTCACTGGCTCCGCCTGCGATACCGCCTTTTTTTGTTCTCGAATACCAACCTTCTCGATTTCCGTGCCGTAAACACGGCGGTCGGTCTTACGCATCCTTTTGAAAAGGTATATCTTTCTTATGAACAGGGTGCTTTGAAACCTGAAAAAACGGCGTATGAACGCGCCGGAAAACTTTTTGGCATTCGCCCTTCGGAGACTTGTTTTTTTGACGACCTTGAAACAAATGTCCGCGGTGCCCGGTCAGCGGGATGGCAGGCTTTCCGCGTAGAGAGTGAGGACGGGCTGATACGGGATATGAAAAAGGTGGGGATCATTGATGATGGTGCGGTTATTGTATAAGGGGTCAGAAGCATGAAGGTTCATACTGATAATATGCACGGCGTGTGCGGGGAAAGGACATGGTATGTTCATAAGAAAAATTTTGCTCATTAGTGTTTTCCTTGCCGCCGGTGCGCAGGCCCAGCTGAACAACGGGGAATATCTGCGCAGGGCGCTTCCGGAGATCGGAAAGACCTGGGAAGGATATGTGATCATGGGTTCAGGTGCGGCGGCATCGGGCCTGGCCCTTCTGGCCGACCGGTCCGTAAGGGAATGGATGAACCGAAGACAGTATCTGCCGCCGGTGCTTGATCACGTGGCGGACGCTTATGTCGATCATTACTGGGCGTTCGGTGTCTCGGCCCTGGGAGCGGCGGCAAAAGGCTTTCAGACCGGGAATTATCTCAAGCCCTTCCGCTACTGGGCGCTGTCCAATGTGGGCACCGTCGGCCTTACGTATGCGCTGAAATACAGCGTGGGAAGGACCCGCCCCAACGAACGCAATCATTATTCCTATCCCTCGGGACATACCAGCGTGGCTTTTTCCACGGCAACCATGCTGCAAATGTGGTACGGATGGATGGCGGGCGTACCGGCCTACGCCATGGCGGCAATGACGGCCTTTCAGCGCATGGACGACGACCAGCACTGGTTCAGCGACGTACTGATGGGCGCCGCCGTCGGCATTGCGGTCCCCTATATGTTTTACAGGGGCGAGGCAAAAGCCGAAGACAGCAGCGTGCCGATGATGATACCGCTTTCTGTCAGTATTCCCTTTACCTTTCCCGGCGGAAAAAAATGAAACACAGCATTCCGGAAAAGATGGTGTCGGCACTTGTGGAATGGTATGACGGCCATTCCCGTGAAATGCCGTGGCGGGGTTCAAGGGACCCCTATCATATCTGGGTGAGCGAGATGATGCTCCAGCAGACGCAGGTGGCCACGGTCCGGAAATATTATCCGCTCTGGATCGAACGCTTTCCGGATGTCTTTTCCCTGGCGGAGGCTTCCCTGGAAGAGGTGCTGAAGACATGGGAAGGCCTGGGGTATTATACGCGCGCACGGAATTTTCACAAGGGGGCGAAATATATTGCCGAGCATGCGGACTCCCGCGAGGCACCTTTCCCCGGTAATTACGGGGAATGGCTGAAGGTTCCCGGTGTAGGGCCCTATACCGCCGCCGCGGTCTCCAGTATTGCCTTCGCCTATCCCGCCGGGGTAGTGGACGCCAATGTCCTGAGGGTCATGTCCCGGCTGTTCTGTGAAGATGTGCAAACCGGGAACATCCCCCTTATGCGCGAACTGTCCCGGAGGATCGGCGGCGCCTTTTACGGATATCATCCCGGGCAGGTGAATCAGGCATGGATGGAGCTGGGTTCGCTGCAGTGCAGGCCTGAGCCGCTTTGCGGAAGCTGTCCGCTCGAGGTGATGTGCTGTGCCCGTCAACACGGTCAGACACACCGGTATCCGGTAAAAAAAGCCAAAAGAACAATCCCGCTGCGCCGCGGGGCGGCCTTTGTGATCCGGCGCGGCGAAAAGACCCTGATGGTCCGGCGCCGGGCGGAAGGATTTCTCGGCGGGCTCTGGGAATATCCGGGATTTACGCTGAAAAAGGCGGAGACGGACACGCAGTATTTTGATGCCTTCGTCCGGGACAATCATCTCCGGGTCGGGAAAAAGATCGGAGCACCGGTACGGCACACCTATTCGCATTTTCATCAGCACATGGATATCTACTCCGCGGATATCCGGAAAACCTGGGACAATGCGTACTGGGAACAGTCCCGCTGGGTAAGTGCCGGAGAACTGTCAGAATTGCCCCGTTCAGGTCTGGCCATCAAGATCGGAAAACACTACCGTCAGCAGGTCCGATAATTAACTTGCCTATCGAAACAAATACCCTTAAAATCTTTACACAATGAATTTCAGCAAGCGTATAGAGCCCCTTAAAGATCTTATTCGTTCCAGCGAACGGGTGCTCAGCGAATCCGTTCCCAAGGGATATGTCGATCTCAGCGCTTCCGTGCCGCCCTTCCCGGTGCCGGGCGTACTGCTGAATGCCGCGCAGGAGATCCTCCGCTCGGAAAACCTGAATTATACGGAGACCTACGGGCTTCCGAAACTGCGGGAAGCCCTGGCGGAAAGACATGACCTGAAATGGGGGAAGGAAGGGGTGACGATCAGTACCGGCACTTCGGAGGCGCTGTTCTGCACGCTTGCGGCCATCATCGATCCCGGGGATGAATTGCTGGTCCCCGCGCTCACGCTCCGGGCCCACAAGAATGTCAGCCATTTCTTTTCCGGCACCGTCCGGGAATATCCGCTTTCCCTGGATACGCCGCATCAGGTTTCCGCCGAAGCACTGATAAGGCAGGTCCGTCCCGCCACAAAGGCCATACTGGTCAACAATCCCCTGATCGCCACCGGACAGCTCTTCCATCCCGCTGAATTTGAAATACTGAGCGCCTATTGCGCCGAACACGACATTTTTATTCTTGTGGACGAGTCTTTTTACGAGATCCATTATCCGGGTTCTGCGCACGCAAGTTTTGCCGGTTACGCCGATCATGTGATCACCTTCTCAAGCATGACAAAATTGTTTAGCATGAGCGGTCTCCGCATCGGCTGGCTGTTCGCATCGCCCGGGATCACGGAAGCGGTCAATTCGGTGCGTTATATCTCTTCCACCTGTGCAAACACCTTTTCCCAGCGTTTCGCGCTGCGAATGGTGAACGGCCTGGGGGCGGAGACCAAGGAAAAACTGCTGTCCATTTTGCAGAACCGCCGCAAACTGATGCTGGAAACGCTGGAGCTTCACGGTTTTACACATTTTGTACGATCGCATGCGGGCTATTTTATTCTTCTTAATTTCCGGGAGGAACTGAACAAGCCCTGTTCCGATGAGGAGTTTGCCGGCATGCTCAGGGACCGCCATGAGATCATTGTCACGCCGGGAAGTCATTTCGGTCCCGCCGCGGAGGGGTACATACGCATTTCATTCGCCACGGATGAAAGCAATATTCAGCACGGTGTTGCGGCGATCCGGGAATGTATCAACGAATATAATTTATGATCAACGGGGTTGCGGAATATGAAACGCTTTCTGCTTCTGACGATACTTTTCCTGCACTGCCTTTTTGCGGGAGGGGAACAACAATTCGCAGATATCGGCGATCTGCGGCTTTTTAACGGGGAAGTGCTGGAGGACTGCCGCATCGGGTACCGGATGATCGGGCAGGTCAATGCAGACAGCTCCAACATCCTTCTTTATCCAAGCTGGTTCGGGGGAAGCTCCGGACACATTCTGAACCTGATCAGGACACATGCGTTCCTTGACACCGACCGGTTTTGCATTATTGCCGTGGATGCGCCCGGCAACGGGATCTCAAGTTCCCCTTCGAACAGCACCGACCAGTCCGGCGAAAGCTTTCCGGAGGTTCGTATCAATGACATGGTGCGTGCTGAATACAAGCTTCTGGAATACCTGAAGATCCGGGAACTGTATGCTGTCGTGGGCGGTTCCATGGGCAGTATGCAGGGCTTTGAGTTCATTACGGCGTATCCGGACATGGCGGCGAAAGCCGTGCTGTATGTGTGTACTCCCCGGGAATCCGCCTATGACCTGCTGCGCTGCGACGCGGAACAGCAGATCATTGAACTCGGACGGAAATATGATATCCCCGAGGCGGAGTACATGAAGGCCGTGAGGATCAGCCAGGCGCTGAACGGGAAAACGCCGGATTTCTATGCCCGCGAGATCCCGCCGGAAGCGCTTCCGGAATATCTTGCGGGCTTTGAAGACTATGCACCGGGGATCTTTCCGGCGGACAATTACTACTGCCAGTCCCGGGCCATATCGCTGCACGATATCAGCTGGCGGGACGGAGGAGACCTCGATAAAACGGCGAAGCGCATCAAAAGCGAGATGTTGATCATTGTGAACCGGCAGGACCATCTCGTGCACCCGCTGCCTGCGCTGGAATTCGCCAGGAAGACCGGAGCGAAAACGCTGGTTCTGGACAACGACCGCGGACATCTCGGCATCACCTATGAGATTGATAAAGTCCGGAACACCATACGGCGTTTCCTGCGGTAAACGGTCAACCGTAGTAAGATCCCGCGGGGAAACATAATCCGGGTATAAAAAGCAACAGGATGATCTCACCCGGCGTCCTGCTGTGCCGGTGTTTTTTTATTGTCGGGATCCCTTCAAGGGGAAAGCCGGGTTCAGCCCGCCTCAGTCGCCTTCAAATTCTATCTGCTGCGTAATGAGGGAGACCTCTTTTTTAAAGGCTCCGTCACTGCGGATGCGTTTTCCTATCTCGCGAACGCCGTACATCACGGTGGTGTGATCGCGTCCGCCGAGGCGCAGCCCGATGGTCTTCAGCGAGGCGTCGCAGAGCTCACGGCAGAGGTACATCATCACCTGCCTTGCCAGGGCGACCTCTTTACGGCGGCCCTTGCCGATAATCTCATTTTCAGAGACCTTGTAATAGCGCGTCACGACTTTCTGGACCGTGTCAATGGAGATAATACGGTCCCGCTTGACGCCTTTCATATCCATCAGCACGGCCTTGGCCAGCCCCAGCGTGATGTCCACGTGATTCAGGGAACTCCGCGCAAGCATGGTGGTCAGCGCTCCCTCCAGCTCACGGATGTTGGAACTGATGTTCTGCGCGACAAATTCCAGGACCTCGTAGGGGATGTCGAGACTTTCTATCAGCGTTTTATGCTGAAGGATCGCAATGCGCGATTCGAGGTCCGGCGCCTGCACGTCCACCATCAGTCCGGATAAAAAACGGGACACAAGACGTTCTTCCAAACCCTCTAACTCCTTCGGAGGGCGGTCCGAAGTGATAACGATCTGCTTATCGCGTTGAAGCAGGTCATTAAATATATGAAAGAACTGCTCCTGTGTCCCGACTCTTTCGCGCAGGAACTGTATATCATCCACCAGCAGTATGTCGGCCTGCTTATACAAAAGGCTGAAGTCATTCTTCTTGTTATTCTGTATGGCGTCGATAAAATCACGCATAAAGGTATCTATGGAGACATAGATCACCCGGCTGTAGGGATTGCGCGAATGCACACGGTTTCCGATGGCCTGAAGGAGATGCGTTTTTCCCAGGCCGGTCCCGCCGTAAATGAACAGGGGATTGTAGGAGCGGCCGGGATTTTCGGACACCGAGGAAGCGGCCACTTTCGCGAATTGATTATGAGGGCCCTCGACAAATTCTTCAAAGGTGAAACGGCTGTTGAAAGTGGAATACAGATCTTTCAGGGGCTTGGGCCTTTCGGCGGCTTCCCGTTTCCGGGGAATGCCTGCCGTCGGGTCCGGGGGAAGGGGACCCGGATTTTCAGGGCGGATGTCCTTGTTGATCACAAACTGTAATTTTTCATTTTCCGGAAAATATTTATCAATGACCGGTGACAGGGTATCCCAGTAATTGTATTCGATGAACTCGATATGAAATTTGTTCGGAGCGGCCAGGGTAAGCACATTGTTCTCGTTGGAACAGAAACGCAGGGGAGAAAACCAGGATGAAAAACTCTGGGGATTCAACACATTTTCCAGATCCTTTAAACATTCGTTCCAGCGGGTTTCGCCATATGTCCCGGGGCCTGAAGAGGCTAAGTTATCCACATCATATTCCGCAGTTATCCACATTATATTAACATCTTACGCACATGCGGGAAAGTAAAAAAAGCCCTTATTGATCAGTAAATTACGCTTATGATTGTGATTTGCATCAAAAGGTGGCAAAAACCGATCCAGAACTTCCATTTCAATTATCCACATGTTATCCACATATATTATGTACTTAAACTTAAACGGATTTTTCTAAAATTCCAAGGAAAAATTTGAAATGGAGCAGATAAATTTCATCAAACGCCGGGCCGGGATCACGCGGGGCGCACAATGGTCCCGAAGATCGAACATGGACCGTAGTGGAAAACCGTTTCGGACATGCGGAAAAATCCGGGGAATAAAAAAACTTGCGGTCTATTTTATGAACCCTTTTGTTCACGGTGGGTGCCTGCCGTCCGGTTCAATCTTCCTTGACCCGCCTTCGGCGGGAAGGCCTGATTTCCGCGGACAATGAGCTCAGCTCCCTGTTGATAGGTGTTGATTCACAAAAATAACTACCGCAAGTTTAATTCAAATACCAATATCAAGTTAATGCGTTTTCAGCCCAAAGACAATGTTTTTTCTTTTTAAAAAGTAAATTTTTATGTAGTATTTCTGCATCATGAAACAGGTGCAGAAGGTTCGCTATAAAGAGATTGAGAAGGAAGACAGGCGTTTCTTTTTTAAAGCCCCGGGAACCGGCGGCGGCACGGCGGAGAAATGGTCTCCCCTTCCCCTGTTGTGGCGGGAAGGCCGGAAATGGATACCTGTTCTTGCCGGAGGGCTGCCTTCCGGCGGAGGCCCGGAGCTCACATACGCCGTAACATACCCGGAAAATATTCCTTATGAAGAGGTCCTGTGGGATATTGTACGCATTGAAAAGACCGCCGGCAGACTGAATATTTTTGACATAGCGCACATTATTGTCCTGCTGGAAAAACATGCGGATCCTCACTGCCGGGACCGGTGGTGCAGGCGAATGGGTATCGGCGTACCGCAATGGGAGGATTACCGTCTGCTGCAAAGCTACGATACCCGATGGAAACGATATTTCATTCAAAAACATGTCCCGATGAAGCGTGTACTGGTTTTCCGGGAAGCGGAATTGCGGGAACTGTTCGGGCCGCTCCTTGACGGGAATCCCGGGATCAATATGCTGGAGTCCGCCGCGCTTTTATTGCAGGAGGCGGCCAGGCGCGATGCCTGCGGACTCGCGGAATACTGGGGAAAGGCGGAACTTGACAAGCTTCTGCGCGACAAAGGGCTAAGGCCCGCGGAGCGCCTGCAGGAGATCCGCATGCATCTGTACCGGGAGCGCTATCCCGTGATCGCGGAGCACCGGCGGCGCTTGCAGGAAACCCTTTCTTCACTGAAGCTGCCCGAAAATTTGCACATTGATGCGGACCCCCTTTTCGAAAGGCCGGGGGTGATCCTTCGTGCGGACATGGAGGACCGTGAAGCCGTCGACAGAACCGCAGCGTGGATAAACGGGCACAGAAACGCACTGAAAACCCTCATGGACATTCAGGAAGGGAAACAGAGGGATGAAGAATAGGAAGCCGGACATTTCGGTCATTACGGGCGCCCTGGCCGTCGGCTTTGCCGCCCTTCTTTGGAGCCTGGACGGTGTGTTCATCCGCCCGAAGTTCTATGAGCTACCGGCAGGACTTGTGGTTTTTCTGGAGCATTCGCTGGGCTTTATCGTACTGATCCCCTTTCTGGCGAGAGGCCGGCAGGAAGTGAAGCGGATGACGCTGAAGAACTGGGGTTCGCTGAGCTGGATCTGCCTGTGGGGCGGTCTGCTCGGTACCCTGTTCATTACAAAAGCTTTTTTTGCGGCCTACGATCCAAAAGTGCAGACCACGCTTGCCACCGTGGTGATCCTTCAGAAACTTCAGCCGGTCTTTGCACTGCTCCTTGCGCGTATTCTCCTGAAAGAGCGGTTGCGGGACGATTTTTATATCTGGGCGGTCCTTGCCATTCTGGCCGCATATTTTCTGTCCTTTGCCGAGTCAAACCTGAGACTCCGCGACGTCCGCCTTATTGATCCGGCAGCCCTGTACGCCATGCTGGCGGCGTTCGCTTTCGGTTCCTCCACGGTTTTCGGAAAGCGCTTCACCAATGAGGTCAGTTTTGAAACGGCGACCGCATTGCGTTTCGGCGGCACCATGATCCTCTCACTGATCTTCATTATCTCCGCAGGGAGCCTGCGCGCCGTCCCGGATATCCAGCCCCTGCACTGGAAACTGCTTGTTGTGGTCGTGTTTACCAGCGGGGCGCTTTCAATGTTCATTTATTATTTCGGGCTGAAGCGCATCCCGGCATCGGTGGCAACGATCTTTGAACTGTTCTGGCCGCTTTCTGCAGTGGTCCTGGATTATATTATCAATAAGAACACACTGAACACCGTTCAGTATCTTGCCTCGGCCGTATTGCTGTTTTCATTCTTCATGATCATCCGGCGCAAACCGGCAAAGGCAAATCATCAGAAGGAGGCGTGATGTCGGAAAATTACAAGGAAACAAGACCCTGGGGAACCTTTGAGGTCCTATTGGACGCCCCGAATTTCAAGGTGAAAAAGATCACGGTCAAGCCCGCCTGCAGGCTTTCCCTGCAGTCCCACCGGAAACGCAACGAGCACTGGATCGTGACGGAAGGGAACATGCGGATCACCGTGGGAGAGCATACCGGAAATTATTCGCCCGACACCCACGTTTACATCCCGAAAGGCAGCAGGCACCGGATGGAGAATCACGGGAAGGGACCGGCCTCGGTGATCGAGATACAGACCGGAACGTATTTCGGCGAGGACGATATCATCCGTTATGAGGACGATTATGACCGGCTATAAAGGAAAGCGGGACCGGCGGGAATGAAGTTGAAGCGAATTAAAACAATGAAGACCATGGATTTTTATACCGCGGATACGGAAAGCCGCATGGAGCTGCCGTATGCAAAAAACATCTCCGCCGGATTTCCCTCGCCGGCCGATGATTACCTGGACATGAGCCTCGACCTGAACCGGGAGCTTATCAAAAACCCCAATGCCACCTTCTACGGCCGCGTCAAGGGGAATTCCATGCAGAATATCGGCATGCACGACGGAGACGTGCTGGTAATAGACCGTTCCCTGGAGCCGGTGAACGATGCGATCGCCGTCTGCTTTATCGACGGGGAATTCACCGTCAAACGCATTCATGTGGAAAAGGACACCTGTTATCTCCTTCCCGAGAATGACAGGTATGACCCCATCCCGGTCAACGAAGACAATGATTTCATGATCTGGGGAATTGTGACCTATGTCATCAAAAAGATGAAGCCATGATCGCCCTGACCGACTGCAATAATTTTTATGCATCCTGTGAACGCGTATTCGATCCGTCCCTGAACGGGAAGCCGGTCGTCGTCCTCTCAAATAACGACGGCTGCGTAATCGCCCGCAGCAATGAGGCCAAAGCCCTGGGAATTCCCATGGGAGCGCCGGTCTTTAAATACCGGCGGCTGATCGATGCCGGGAAGGTTCATGTGTTCTCGTCAAATTTCGCCCTTTACGGGGATATGAGCCGCCGGGTGATGAACCTGCTTTCGGAACATGCACGCAATATTGAGATCTACTCGATCGATGAGGCTTTCCTGGACCTCGGAGAAGGCGGCGACCTGTATGAAGCGGCGCGGACACTTCGCGAAAAGGTCGGGCGCTGCACCGGGATCCCCGTGAGCATCGGCATCGCGCCGGGCAAGACGCTGGCAAAGGTCGCTACGCATATCGCCAAAAAACGTCCCGGGACGGGAGGGTGTTTTTTACTTGCGGATGCGGAACAGATAAAAAAAGAAGTGGAGAACTTTCCCGTCCGCGAACTCTGGGGAGTGGGCAGGAGGCTCACCGTCAGGCTCCGGAAGATGGGGATAGAAAATGCGGGTCAGTTCACGGCCCTCTCCGATGCCTTTGTGCGCCGGGAGTTTACGGTGAACGGACTGCGGATGAAAAAAGAGCTGCTCGGCGGTTCCGTGATCCCCCTGGAGCCGTCGGACCGGAGCAAAAAATCCATTTGCACCGCCCGGTCTTTCGGGGAAATGGTGCAGAGCCGGGAGCATCTGGAGCAGGCGGTAAGCAGTCATACCGTTACCTGTGCCGAAAAACTGCGCCGCCAGGGGTCACTGGCTTCCTCGATGATGGTCTTTATCCATACCAATGCGTTCCGGGAGGACCTTCCCCAGTACCGCAGAAATATCGTGGTTCCGTTCCCGGCCACACAGAACACCTTGTCGCTGGTGAAAACCGCGAAAACGGCTCTCGGAAAGATCTACCGTTCCGGCTATCAGTATAAAAAGGCGGGAGTGATCCTCCTGGACATTTCTCCGGCGGACCGTTATCAGCGGGACCTTTTCCGTGAGGACCCCCGTGAGGAGGATGACATGCGTCTCGTAAAAGCGGTCGACATGCTGAATGCAAAATACGGCCGCGGGACCCTGCGGCTGGGGGACCAGGGCCTGCGGGACAAGCACGCTCTCAGGCAACGCCGGCGCAGCCGTTCCTATACCACGCAATGGGAAGAGCTTCTGGAGATCGGGGAGGAAGAAGGTTGAGTCGTTGAGATGTTGAGACGGTAACCACGGATTACACGAATTTACACGAATTACACGGAGAGACCGTCCACGAATTAACACGAATTGGCACGAATTATTTATCATGTCATCCTGTCCGTCATCCTGAACTTGGTTCAGGATCCCCACCATCTGACGACTCAGTTCAGTTGAGAGTTTAGAGTTGAGCTGTTGAGACGAAGGGACGAAGCGCAATGCAATGTACATC
>JAGYLW010000029.1 GCA_018400915.1 Fidelibacterota bacterium | reverse complement strand
TTCTGGTCGCCGTGCTCTTCCTCCTGGATTTTCTGCCCGCATGGGTCAAGAACACGGCGGTCATCCTGCTCATGTCCCTCTATACCTACCGGCTTTTCCCGCAGCTGGAAGGATATCGCGCCCTGTTCGGTGTGATCTTTCTGATCGGCGGCATACTGCTGCTCATCCCGGGTTACATGTACAAGGGAAGGCGGACCGGGTTCTATCCCTTTGCGGTGATGATGTACGGGGGCCTTGCGGCCCTGCTGATCGCGGAGAACACCCTGCAGTTCTTCACGGCCTGGGAGCTTATGACACTGGGATCCTATTTCCTGATCATACGGGGCAAGCGCTCCGAACCGCACGCCCTGAGCTATATGCTTTTTTCCGTCGGCGGCGCCTTTGCGATGCTGGCGGGACTCGGGCTTTTCTATGCGGGGAACGGGGGGAACCTTGAGCTTTCCCTGCTGGGTGCTTCCGGCGCAAATTCCGGGATCATTTTTACGCTGATGGCGATCGGGTTCATGACCAAGATCGCCTCCCTGGGATTCCACATCTGGTTGCCGGGTGCCCACGGCGAGGCGGAGACCGACGTTTCTCCGATGGTCTCGGCCATTCTTCTGAAGGCGGGGATGTTCGGTCTGCTGGTCCTGATGAGCGCCATCCGGGATCCGCATATCGGCAGCGTGAGCATCACCTGGATCCTGAGCTGGCTGGGTGCGCTGACCGTTTTCGGAGGGAATCTGCTGGCCATCTATCAGGAAGATGCCAAGCGCCTGCTGGCCTATTCCTCGGTGGGGAATCTCGGGTATGTGCTTTTCGGCCTGAGCCTGATGACCCATCTCGGCTGGCTGACGTCCATCACCTTTGCGCTCAATCACTTTCTGTTCAAGGCGCTGCTCTTTCTTGCCATCGGCGGTGTGGTCATGCGGGTGAAAACAAAGAACATGTACGAGATGGGAGGACTTATCAAACGCATGCCGCTGAGTTTTATCTCCGTACTGATCGGCATTATCGCCCTTTCGGGCGTTCCTCCGCTCTCGGGATTTGCCGGCAAATGGATGACCTACAACGTCCTGCTTGAGAAAAACTGGTACCTGCAGGGACTGGTCGTTATTATCGGGGGTCTTATCGCTTTCCTTTACTGTTTCCGCCTCATATACTCGGTGTTCCTGGGACAGCTGAAGGACGGTCACCGCCGGGTGAAGGAGGCGCCGCTTGCGATCCTCATCCCGCAGGTCATCATTATCGGCGCCATTCTATTCTTCTCCGCATATCCCGGTATGGTTCTGCGCCCTGTCGGCGATTTCCTGATGAATGATTTTCCGCAGGGAGCGATCCGCTGGCAGGGACATACGGCATTTACGCCTTTCGGTCACTGGAACGGCTACGAGATCATCATGATCACCGGAGGGATATTCATCACGGTCCTGGCCTGGCTGTTCATCACGAACCGCAGGACACAGAAAGTCGGGCAGTTCAATATCGTCTATGCCGCGGAACGTCCCTCCCGGCCGGAGCTGACGCATGTGGGATATCATTTCTTTGCCCATTACCGGAAGGCGCTGGGTGCGTTTTCACGTCCGTATGCCGTGAATTTCTGGGAGCGGCTCTCCGGCGGCCTTCATGCTTCCGCGGACTTTGTCCGGAGGATATATTCCGGGGACGGACAAAGCTATCTTATACATATCATCGTGTTCGTTATCATCGTTTATGCCTTTGCGACGGGAGGATAGGTCATGGGATTTGAACCGGTTAAAATATTATACGCATTGATATCGCTTTTCCTCATTTTCAATGTCGGGATGCTGATCAGCGGCATCACCCGGAAGATCGGCGCCCGCGTCGGCCGCCGGCACGGTATCCGTTTTTACCAGCCCTATATTGACCTGGTGAAAAACTACGCCCTCCGTTCGAATGTCTCCCACGGGGTGATGTTCTATCTGGGACCGGTATTCCGGCTGACGGGCGGTATCGGGGTTTACCTCTTTATTCCCGTGATCTACGGCTCGGAATATTTCAGCAATTTTTCCTTTGCCGGGGATATGGTCCTGGTGCTCTACTTTATCTTTTTCGGGACGCTGGGCATGGCGCTGGGCGCCGGTGAGGGAGGGCATCCGTATTCGGCGATAGGCATCGGCCGCGGACTGGCGCAGGTCACCGCCGCGGAGATCCCCCTGGTCATCGCTTTTCTGGGTGTGGCCATCCAGTACCAATCCCTGTCCGTAACGGAGATCGTCGCCGCCCAGCAGGGCGGGATGATGCAATGGACGATGGTCACGAATCCACTGATCACCCTCGTGGGGCTTATTGCCTTCCTGGGCACGATGTCGCGTTCCCCGTTCGATGTGGTCATGGCGCCGCAGGAGATCCCCATCGGGCCCCCGACGGAATTTCACAGTACCTTCCTGGGGGTCCTGCAGACCAACCGCGCCATCTTTCCCATGGCCAAGACCGTGTTGTTCGTCAATCTCTTTTTCGGAGGAGCTGCGAACTGGGGCGTGCTGGTACTGAAAGTCTTCATTGTGTATATGACCTCCGTGGTCGTGGGGGTGGTGTTTCCACGCTTCCGGGTGGACCAGTCCATCCGATGGTTCTATAAATACGCCCTTATCCTGGGCATTATCGCGTTGTTCGTGACATCATTGATCATAAGGTAAAAAAAACAGGGAAGCGATATGACGAAAAAAGATCTTGATAAAAGGAAGGTGACCGGGCCGGACGGAGAAAAGTTCGAGGTCGATCCCCTGCGGGATTATTTCTGCCAGGAACGCCCCCGGGTCCATGATCCCGCCCGACGCATCTGGGAAGGCTTCCTGAACTGGGCCCGTTCCGAATCCCTGTGGATCCTGGGCTACGGCACCGGCTGCGGCGCCATTGAAATGCGACCTCTCATGACGCCCCGTTTCACGCCTAACAAGCACAGAATCCAGTGGCGGCCCACACCCTGGCAATCCAATGTCCCGTCATCGGCGGCTATTTGTCCGTCAAGACCTCAAGCGCGTGGTCCGGGCTCCTATGAACAGATGCAGGGTCCGAAGTACGTGGTGGCGCTGGGAAGCTGCACGATCAACGGCGGAATGTACTGGGACAGCTACAACACCATCAACCGGCTGGACAAATACCTTCCCGTGGATGTGTATATCACGGGCTGCATGCCGCGGCCGGAATCCCTGCTGGCGGGATTTGAGAAACTGAAGACACTCATCCGGGAAGGCAGGGGTGAAGGGCAGAACCTGTACGCAAAACATTTTGACGAATATAAAGCGAACCAGAAAAAGATCATCAGGGACTGGGATATGCCGGATTACAACTGGTAGTCCCTGCGGCTGTTGATAAAAGGAAATAGAATGATGAAAGCATTGATCGAACGATTGGAACAAAAATTCCGGATATCGGAAGTCGTGCGGCAGCGAAACGACGAGCTGTTCATGACGGCGGCAAAGGAAGAGGCCGTATCCCTTGTCACTTACCTAAAGGAATATGAAGGATTTACTCACCTCGTCCTTCTCACGGCGGTGGACTGGCTGGAAGCGGGGCGTTTTCAGCTGACCTACCTGCTGAACAACAACGCCGTGAAGGCCGATGCGGGTATCCGGGTCTATCTTGACCGTGAGAGGCCGGAGATGGAATCCATCCATCATCTCTGGAAGCAGGCGGCCACCTATCAGCGTGAGCTGAAGGAGATGTTCGGGATCGGTTTTCCCGGTTCCCCGCGTGTTGACGAGCCCTTCATCCTGGAAGGCTGGCGGGACATCCCGCCGTACCGGCGTGACTTCGATACGAAAAAATATTCCGAAAAAACCTATTTTCCGCGGCCGGGACGTAAGACTTATGATCCCGAAGAATATATGAAAAAGCAACTCTATCCGGAGGAATGAAATGGCCGACAAGAACAAGTACAGGGAGAAGTTCCCGGAGAAGGACCCGGACGGCAGCAATATCATCGATCCGGAAAGCCATAAGTTCATCAAGGTGTGGCAGGGGCCGCAGCATCCCGGCATCACGGGTAACATGTCGCTGGAGCTCATCCTTCAGGGCGACGAGGTCATGCACTGCAAGACGCATGTGGGATATCTGCACCGCGGATTTGAAAAACTCATGGAACGCCGGCGCTTCATTCAGTGTTTTCCCCTGGTGTGCCGGATCGCCGTTCCGGAACCCGATTTCAACGAATACTGCCTGGCCGCGACCCTGGAGGAGCTTGCCGGGATAAAGGTCCCCGAGGCCGCAAAGTGGATGCGGACCCTCATTCTGGAAATGTCGCGCCTGACCAGTTTCTTAATGTGGCTGGGCGGACAGTCCGGAGCCTTCGGACTGGGCGTGGCCGGCCAGTGGACAAATTATGTGCGCGATCTTATGCTGGACCGTTTTGAAGAGATCTCGGGCGGACGGATATACCGTATGCATATTCCCCCGGGCGGTGTGCGGGGACTGACTCCGGACGGTTTCAGGGCGCGCATGGAAGAAACGCTGCAGGCCGTCGAAGCGGCGATGAAAGATGTTGACAGGACACTGTTCGACAATGCGGTCTTCAAACGCCGCACGGTGGGCCTGGGATACATCCCACCGGAAATGGTGGATGCATACGGGGTGACAGGCCCCAATGCCCGCGCCGCCGGGGTTCCCAAAGACGTACGCAGGGATCATCCCTATCTCAAGTATCCGGAGCTCGATTTCGATGTGATCACCGGCAACGATTCCGATGTTTACACCCGTACGGACCTCCGCCGCAAAGAGATCCTGCTCTCCGTGGACCTGATCCGCCAGATCATGGCGAAGATGCCGGGATCCGGCGAATATATGGCAAAGTTGCCGAACGTCCTGCACTGGAAGATCCCCCGGGGCGAGACCTATATACGCGCCGAGTGCACACGCGGAGAATACGGTTTTTACACTGTTACCGACGGCAGCGGCTATCCGCGCCGGATCAATGTGCGGGGGCCCAGTTACACGCATGCCGTCGCCCTGATGGAAAAACTGGCCGTTGACTGCAATATCGCCGATGTTGCCGGCCTCATGTCCTCACTGCACACCTATCCACCTGAAATAGAAAGGTAAGTTCAATGCGTCTAAAAGATGTACTCAGCCCTTTTTTAGCCTGGAAGCATCTCTTCAGTCCCCCCGTGCCGGTAAGGAAGCCCCTGGAACGGGAGGCGGCCCCGCGCTACCGCGGATTTCACCAGAACGACATGGAAGAATGTATCGGCTGCGGGACCTGCGAGGAGATCTGTCAGAATGCCGCCATCGACATGGTGCCGGTCGAAGGAATCGGGACCCGGGACGGTGACAGCGGCCTGCGGCCGAGGATCGATTACGGGCGCTGCTGCTGGTGCGCGCTTTGCGTGGATATATGCACCACCGGATCTCTGACAATGTCCAATGAATACCAGTGGATCGACACGGATCCCGATGTGTTCCGTTTTGTGCCGGGAGCCGAAGCAAAGCCCTGGGATGAAAGGAAAAAGGGTTACCGGAAACCGGAGCATTATGAACTTTACAATACCGAACGCATCCCGATGGAAGAAGTGCCCCCCGAAGCCCGCAGCAAATCCTTTATCGAGATCGTGAAGGGCTACTCGAAAGCACAGGCGCTCAGGGAAGCCGACCGCTGCGTTGAATGCGGCATCTGCATCGCCACCTGCCCCGCACATATGGGCATCCCGGAATATATCAAGGCAGTGCGTGAGGACGATATGGAACAGGCGCTTCGCGTGCTTTACGAGACCAATCCCCTGCCGGAGGTCTGCGGGCGCATTTGTACGCACAAGTGTGAAACGGTTTGCTCCATGCAGTACAAGGGTGATCCGATCTCTATCCGCTGGCTGAAACGCTATATCGCCGACCAGGTGCCGGCGGAACGTTATGAGGAGATCCTCGGCGCGGACGCTGTTGAGCAAAGCAACAAAAAGGTCGCGGTCATCGGTGCCGGACCCGGAGGGCTGTCCGCCGCGTACTACCTGGCAAGGCTGGGATACCGGGTGAACGTTTTTGAGGAAAGGGCCGAACCCGGCGGCATGATGCGTTACGGCATCCCGGAATACCGCCTGCCCTACGATCAGCTGGACAAGGATATCGGCTATATCAGGTCCCTCGGGGTGAAAATGACATTCAATACGCGTGTGGGAAAGGATATTACCCTGGAGCAGCTGCACAAGGATTATGACGCTGTCTTTGCGGCGACCGGACTGCACCAGGGACGCAGCACGCGCGTGGACGGTGCAGATCATCCCATGGTCTTTCAGGCGATCGATATTCTTAGAGATGTTACCGAAGGCAAGAAGATCGAAGTGGCGGAAAAGATCGTGGTCATCGGCGGTGGAAATGTGGCTATGGATATTGCGCGGACGCTGGCTCGACTCCAGAATCAAAAGTACGGCAAAGTGCAGTTGATCCTGACATCCCTGGAAAGCGAAGACATTATGCCAGCGGACCTTGAAGAGATCGTGGAAAGCCGTGAAGAGAACGTTGTGATCGAACCTTCATGGGGTCCCGGGAGCATTAAGATAGAAGACGGTAAGATCAAAGGACTGAACGTTATTCGCTGTCTTTCGGTCTTTGACGAGGACGGCCGTTTCAATCCCAAATTCGATCAGAACGAGACCAATTTCTTTGAAGCCGATCAGGTGATCGAGGCCATCGGACAGGGAATGGATATCGAATATATGACCAAAAAATTCGAAGACCGGCTGGAAATGACGCCGCGCAACCGTGTGAAAGTGGATATCTTCGGTCAAAGCTCTTTGCCATGGTTGTTCCTCGGAGGTGACATTACCGGCGGAACCGATGCCATTACGGCCATTGCGGACGGTCATCGTGCGGCGAAAGGTATCGATAAATTCTTAAACAAATGAGGTGATCATGAAAGTTTTCAACGTCAAAGAGATTATTGAATATGCTGTCAAAATAGAAAAAGAAAGTTTTGAATTCTATACCCGCGCGTCTGAGAATTTAAAAGATGAACAAGTCCGTGAACTGACCGCGCAACTGGCAAAAGAAGAAATAGGACACCAGAACCGCCTGCGGGAACTCATTGATAAAGAGTTGGTCAGTCCCGAACTGATGCTAAAAGAAATGGAAATTGATACTACGATCATGGACCGCATCGTGGCAACATCAAAGATCTCACCCGAAGCAAGCCCGATGGAAGTTCTTCAGGTCGCACTGGAACGTGAGAATAATACCGAACAGACCTATGCCATGCTCTCGACGCTTTCCCAGATCAGCGATGATATCGTTGAGGTTTTCGAAGACCTTCGGAAGCAGGAACAGGGGCATGCCCGGAAGATCGAGGGGCGCATGAAAAAGCTGGAAAAATGAGCGCTTCGGGAAAAAAGACCACAGGCGGGAGCGGAGCGGCTCCCGTTCTTTTATCCGGGTGTTTTTCCGCAGGGGCGTGGACAGAAAAGTGCTATACATAAGCGGACAATTTTCGTACATTATATGCTTGCAAAAAAAGGAGCTCAATCGATGAATAAACGACAGCCGATCACCGGTGACTGGTACCGGAACATGGAAGCGGGGACGGAAAAAGAGGGAAAGGAACGCGTGATCAGGAACAGCATCCTGAATGTGGGCCTGGATGAAACCGCGCTGGACCACAAGGCGCAGACCCTGCAGCAGCATGTCTTCTCGCTGGAGCTTGAGACCGGGAAGATCACCTCGCAGGAAAAAAGCGGGCGCTGCTGGCTTTTTGCGGGCCTGAACACCCTGCGCTACAAGATCATGAAAGACCTTAACCTGGAGAATTTCGAATTGTCGCAATCCTATCCGATGTTCTTTGACAAGCTTGAGAAAGCGAACTATTTCCTGGAGAACATTCTGGAAACCCTGGACGAGGAAAACGATTCGCGCCTGCTGATGTGGCTGCTGCAGGATCCCCTGCAGGACGGCGGGCAATGGGACATGTTCACCAGCCTGGTGGAAAAGTACGGACTGGTGCCCAAGTCCGTGATGACCGAAAGCTACTCCAGCAGTCATTCCTCGCGCATGAACGAGATCATGACCCTGACTTTGCGCAGTCATGCCGCAACACTCCGGGAGGCGTATAAAAAGGGCCGGAAAGCAGAAGCGCTGCGCGAGGACAAGGAGAAGATGGTCAATGAATTCTATCGCCTGCTTACCATGTTCCTGGGCGTTCCTCCCCGGAAATTCACCTTCGAATACGTGGATAAGAAGAAGCAATTCCACCGGGAGACGGACCTGACGCCAAAGGCTTTTTACGAAAAATACGTCGGAGATGAACTGAAGCATTACCTCAGCGTCATCAATGCACCCACGGAGGACAAGCCCTTTAAACGCACCTTTACGGTAAAATATCTCGGGAATGTGGAAGGCGGGAACCCCGTGAAATACCTGAATGTGGATATCGGCACCTTCAAAGCCCTCGCCGTCAAACAGCTGAAAGACAAGACGCCCGTGTGGTTCGGCAGCGACGTGGGAAAGAAGATGAAGCGTGAAAAAGGCATTCTGGACGAGGATATCTATGACTACGAACGCGCACTGGGGACCTCTTTTTCCCTGGACAAGGGAAATCGGCTGGTGTACGGGGAAAGCATGATGACCCATGCCATGGTCCTCACCGGTGTGAATCTTGACGGCAATACACCGAACCGCTGGAAGGTGGAGAACAGCTGGGGTGAGAAGAACGGCGAGAAGGGATATTTCGTAATGAGCGACAAGTGGTTCGACGAATACGTCTATCAGATCGTGATCCATGAAAAATATCTTTCTGACGAACTGAAGAAGGCATGGGCGGGCAGGCCCGTTAAACTTCAGCCCTGGGACCCGATGGGATCGCTGGCTAAATAGGCCGCAGCGGAGAGCTGTTGCGCATCTGCGTCCGCTGATTTTATTTTGAAAACGGCAGGGAAAATAGTATACTTCGTGAACATGCACGGAAGAAAACGCGAACACAGAAAGGGTTACCCTGTACATGATATTCGATCATTCTTCATCATGTTGAGCGGAGCATGATGAAAGAGCTCATACTGAAAAACATTGCGCTTGCAAAGACCGTTACCTGGCGTCTGGCGGCTTCGCTGATCACCATTGCGATCATCTACACGCTGACCGGAAGACTGGTGATCGCCTTTTCGATCGTTGGCATCGAATTCTTTACGAAAATGCTGCTGTACTGGGGGCATGAAAAAGTCTGGGGCCTCAGCGACAGGCCGCCATGGGGATCGAGCAAGCGGGCACTGGTCAAAACCGTGACATGGCGGATCGTCGCCTCTCTGGACACCCTCTTCTTTGTTTCGCTGATTACCCGGGAGATATCGGACGGGACCGCGGCGGCGGTGATCGAAAGCGTCACCAAGACCGTCGCATATTATTTCCATGAACGTCTCTGGGACTTTTTCCTGCGCAAATACATCGTGCTCGATCTTCACACCCACTCGAACTGCTCCGACGGCACCTTCGCCCCGGATGAGATCATTGCGCTTGCTCAGCGGAAAAAGTGTGAATATATTTCCATTACGGACCATGACAATATCGATCATATGGATAAACTGAAGAAGACTCCCAGGCATATCCGCTATATTCCCGGGGTGGAGATCAGCGCGGAATTTCCTTCCACATTGCACATTCTCGGCTATGGATTCAATCCCGGGCACGGAGAGCTGAAAGAGGTGCTCCGGGAATTGCAGAACGCGCGCTACCGGCGGAACGTATCCATGATCGGGAAAATGGCGGAGAAGGGTTTTCATATCAGCATGGAGGAACTGCTGGAAGAGGCCGGCGGCGAGATCGTCGGACGGCCGCATTTTGCCAACCTGATGCTGAAAAAAGGATATGTCAGCAGCTATCAGGAGGCCTTTGACAAATATCTTGCAAAAGGCATGCCGCTGTATATGGACAAGAAACGCCTGGATCCCCGGAAGGCCGTCCAACTCATCCTTGCGGCGGGCGGGATCCCGGTGATGGCGCATCCCTATCAGACGAAACTGCAGGAAAAGGACCTGGAGGAACTGGTAGGGGAACTGAAGTCCTACGGCCTGATGGGTATCGAAGCCTATTATTCAAAGCATTCTCCCGCGCAAAGGGACCGGTATTTGCAGCTGGCAAAAAAATATGACCTGATGGTTACGGCGGGTTCCGATTTTCACGGAAAGAACAAAAAGGACATCAGGCTGGGGCTTGCGGTAAAGAAAGCCGACCTGCAGCCGTTCCTGGAGGCGATCGCGTCATGAAGTCAACGAATGTGGTCTGGCAGCAGGGAGTAATCGACCGTCCAAAGCGTGAGAAACTTCTCGGTCAGAAAGGCGTATGCCTCTGGTTTACCGGTCTGTCCGGCTCGGGAAAATCCACCCTTGCACGCCTCCTGGAAAGCACCCTTTACCGCAAAGGACATCTTGCCTATGTGCTGGACGGCGACAATATCCGGCACGGACTTAACGGGGACCTCGGGTTCTCGGATGCGGACCGGAAAGAGAACATCCGCCGCATCGGCGAGGTCGCCCGACTTTTTGTCGATGCCGGGATGATCACGGTTACGGCATTCATTTCCCCCTTCCGCGGAGACCGCAATACCGTGCGGAAGATGATGCAGGAGGGCGGCTTTATTGAGGTCTATGTCCGTTGCTCCCTTGAGGAATGCGAGAAAAGGGATGTCAAGGGGCTTTATTCCAGGGCACGGAAAAATGAGATAGATGCGTTCACGGGCATTTCCTCGCCCTATGAGGCGCCGCTGTCCCCGGAGATCACGGTGGATACGGAAAGAATGTCCCCCGAAGCGTGTGTCGGGCATATTATGACGTATTTGAAAGAAAAGCATATCACAGAGGGATCATGAACAAAGAAAATTATTCATTGTCACACCTGAAAGAACTGGAAGCGGAGGCCATTCATATTATCCGTGAAGTGGCCTCGGAATTCGAAAATCCGGTGATGCTGTATTCCGTCGGCAAGGATTCCTCCTGCATGGTGCGCCTGGCGGAAAAGGCCTTCTATCCGGGGAAAGTCCCCTTTCCGCTGATGCACATCGATTCCAAGTGGAAGTTCCGGGAAATGATCGAATTCCGGGACCACTATGCCAGGGAAAAAGGCTGGGACCTTATTGTGCACTACAATAAGGAAGGATTTGAAAAGGGGGTCGGACCCTTTACCCACGGCAGCAAGGTGCACACGGACATTATGAAGACGCAGGCGCTCCTGCAGGCACTGGAGCACTATCAGTTCGACGCGGCGTTCGGCGGAGCACGGCGGGACGAGGAAAAGTCCCGGGCGAAAGAGCGCATCTTCTCATTCCGGGACAGTTTTCATCAGTGGGATCCCAAGAATCAGCGGCCCGAACTCTGGAGCATCTACAACACCCGTATCACGAAAGGGGAGTCGATCCGCGTTTTCCCGCTGTCCAACTGGACCGAACTGGATGTCTGGCAGTATATCCGCCTGGAAAACATCCCTATCGTACCGCTGTATTTTGCCAAAGAGCGGCCGGTGGTAGAGTATAACAATGCGCTTATTCTGGTGGATGACGAGCGTATGCCGGAAACATTGCGGAAACAGGCGAAGATGAAGAAAGTGCGTTTCCGGACTCTGGGATGCTATCCGCTGACCGGTGCTGTCGAGTCCGAAGCCGATACTATTGAAAAGATCGTCGAGGAGATGATGGTCACCACCGCCTCCGAACGCACGACCCGCGTGATCGACTTTGATCAGGATGCGAGCATGGAGCAGAAGAAACGGGAAGGCTATTTTTAAAGGCCTTGAACGGAAGATCCAAAGCAAAAATATATTGAAATAACGATCGGAAACGGAAGCATATGGAAGCAAAGACAAAAGCATTAAGCATCAAGGAATTCCTGGAGCAGGATGAAAAGAAGGACCTGCTCCGCCTGCTGACGGCGGGGTCGGTGGATGACGGGAAGTCCACGCTGATAGGCCGCCTGCTTTTTGACAGCAAGCGCCTTTATGAGGATCAGCTCCTGGCGCTGGAACGCGACAGCAAGCGCGTGGGCCATGCCGGGGAGAACATCGATTACGCGCTGCTTCTCGACGGGTTGAAGGCGGAACGGGAACAGGGGATCACCATTGACGTCGCCTACCGCTATTTCTCGACCAACAAGCGTAAATTCATCATCGCCGATACGCCGGGACACGAACAGTACACGCGCAATATGGTCACCGGCGCTTCCACGTCGAACCTTGCCGTTATCCTCGTGGATGCGGAACACGGCGTGATCACCCAGACGAAGCGCCATACCTTCCTGGTTTCGCTGCTCGGCATACAGCATGTCATTCTCGCCGTGAACAAAATGGACCTGGTGGATTACCGCGAATCGGTTTTCAGGAAGATTTGCGATGACTACAAGGAATTCATTACGCGCCTGAACATTCCCGACGTGCATTTTCTTCCCATGAGCGCCCTGCACGGGGACAATGTGGTCAACCGCAGTGAACGCATGCCCTGGTACAAGGGCGAAGCCATTCTGGAACTGCTGGAGAATATCCACGTCATCTCCGACCGCAACTTTGTCGACATGCGCTACCCGGTGCAGTATGTCCTGCGTCCCGAGCACGGTTTCCGGGGGTTCAGCGCAAAAGTGGCAAGCGGTATCGTCCGGGAAAATGACGAGGTGCTGGTCCTGCCGTCCCGGAAAAGCAGCCGCATCGAAAAGATCGTAAGCTATGACGGTGACCGGAGCTATGCCTTCCCGCCCCAAAGCGTGGCCGTGACCCTGAAAGACGAGATCGACATCAGCCGCGGGGACATGCTGGTGCACAAGAACAACCTGCCCCGCATTGAACGTCATTTTGAAGCAATGCTGGTCTGGATGGATGAAAAAGACATGGATCCCAATACCCATTTCATGATCAAGCACACCACGAACACCACGAAGGCACGTATTGACGCCCTTCGTTATAAGATCGACGTGAACACGCTTCACCGCGGCGACGCCGATCATTTCAGGCTGAACGAGATCGGCCGGGTGGTGATCACGACCAGCAGGCCGCTGTTCTTCGACGCCTACGCAAAGAATCACGAGACGGGTTCCTTTATCCTGATCGATCCGGTCACGAACAACACTTCCGCCGTGGGCATGATCATTGACCGCGTCAGCAGTGAGGACCTTCCGACCCGCATTACCGAAGCGGAGCAAAAAAGGATCGCCGACGGCAAGAGCCTTGTCAGCCGGAAGCAGCGCGAAGAGAAATATCAGCAGAAGGGACAGACCTTCTGGATCACCGGCCTTCATGGAAGCGGGAAGACGGACCTTGCCTATATGCTGGAAAAACGGCTTTTTGACCTTGGATATGTCACCGTACTGCTGGACGGACACCAGGTGCGGAGCGGACTGTCCAGGGAACTGGACTTCTCGGCAGCGGACCGCGCGGAACATTTGCGCCGCGTTGCGGAAGTCTGCCGGATTCTGAACGAACAGGGAATCATCACCATCTGCACTTTTATTTCCCCCCAGGAATCCATCCGCCGTCAGATCGCGGAGATCATTGGGGAAGATCAGTTCAGGCTGGTTTACATGGCGACCGGGCTTAAGGAAAGCAGGGCAAACAGACCCGAACTGTACAGGCTTTCGGAAGCGGGGAAAGTACAGCATCTTGCCGGCGTGGATATCCCCTACGAGGCGCCGCCAACACCGGACCTGACACTGGATGCGGGAAACAAAAACGTCGAAAAGATTGTTGAACTTCTTCAGGATACGGAATAAGACCGTTTACAAAGATGGACATTTTAAAAGAGAACCGGCAGCGCCGGAAAAGGAAATACGTGATCAGCCAGCACCAGCTTTACATGGTGCGGCCCGACGTGTGGCGGAAACTGAAGCGCGCCAACCGGATCGACCGGGAATACCGTTTCCTGGCCCGGCGCATCGCCCTCTACAGCTATCTGTCGCGTCCCCTTCAGTTTATCCAGAGCAGCATCAACCGAAAGAAACTCCGGCGGATCGATCTTTCCGGCAAGGCGCCGGTTTTCGTGATCGGACACTGGCGAAGCGGCACCACCTTTCTGCACTATCTCCTTTCCAAGGACAGGCGTTTCGGCTATCTCTGCAACTACCAGGCGTTCATTTTCAACATCGCCCTGCTGAGCAAAAAGATGATGCGGGCCATATCGCGGCCCTTTTTTCCGGAGGAACGCCCCCAGGACAACATCAAGATGTCTCCTTACTATCCTGCAGAAGAGGAACAGCCCTTTACCACCATCTCCACGCGCTCGGGAATGCACACCTTCTTTTTTCCGCATAACCGAAGCTATTTTGACAAGTACAACCTGTTCAGGGGTATCAGCGCGAGGGAGAAGAAACGCTGGCAGAAGGATTACACGTACCTGCTGAAGAACATCAGCCTGTATAACGACGAAAAACCGCTTCTGCTGAAGAACCCGCACAACACCAGCCGGGTGAAGGAACTGCTTGAACTTTTCCCGGATGCGAAATTCATCTTTCTGCACCGCGATCCCTATACGACCTTCACCTCCATGATGCATCTTTTCGATACGGTGGTGCGTACACAGTTCTTTCAGAAGATCAGCGACGCGGAGATCCGCGAACTGGTGATCCACATCTTCCGCGGGACCTTGCAGAAATATATGAAAGACCGCCGTCTGATACCGGAAGGCAATCTGGTGGAGGTCGCATATTCCGACCTGTCGGACGATCCCCTGGGAACGGTCAGGAACATCTATGCAAAGCTGGACCTCCCGGGTTTTCGCGATGCCGAGCCCCGCATGCGCCGGCATGTTGAGAAGGTGGGCGACTATAAGAAGAACGTATTCAAGGAAATACCGCCGGACATAAAGGGACGCATCGCCGATGCGCTGGGCTTTTATTTTGATGCCTTCGGTTACGAAAAGTAATACGCACTTCCCAAAAATTACACAGCTTGCCCCGAGGAATATCGGGGAATGAACACGGATTTATTAAAGGTTTGCGGTTCAATACAGAATGTTCAAAAAGTGTTTTGAAAATTTTTCACTGCTGCACGCAAGATATATGCATTCAGTCCGGCAGAATCATTAAATGTCCGGCTTACGGCTGCGGTTCAGGTCAATGTTTTATTCGTGTAATTTGTGAGATTCGCGGTTAAAAGATTTGTGATCATTCGGGGTCGCTGATCATGGTTCCTGTGTCGCCGTGCATGGCAAGATGCGCTTTTTCCAAAGAGGTGATAACGGCCTTCCGGTTCCTGCCGCCCCGGACGAACTTGACCGCCGCTTCCACCTTGGGGAGCATGCTGCCGGGAGCAAAATGTCCCTCCTCAATATACGTCTGTGCTTCCCCGACGCTCATGTGCCCGATATCCCGCTGGTCTTTCCTGCCGAAATTGATCGCCACCCGGTCGACCGGGGTGAGAATGAACAGATAATGCGCTTCCACCAGGTCCGCCAGCAGGGCCGCCGTATGGTCTTTGTCGATCACGGCGGAAATGCCCTGGTAATCTCCGCCGGCATCCTTGATGACCGGTATGCCACCGCCTCCGCAGGCGATCACGATGAATTTGTGGTCCAGAAGGTTCAGGATGGAATCCGCTTCCGCGATCTTCAGCGGTCTGGGC
>JAGYLW010000028.1 GCA_018400915.1 Fidelibacterota bacterium | reverse complement strand
ATGTTTCCGAAGCTCGCGGACATGTTCTTCCCCGCTGAGATACCAGAAAAGTTCATGCAGCATGGAGCCGAAGTGCATTTTCTTGGTGGTCAGCAGGGGATACCCCTCCGCGAGGTCCACACGGTAAAAACAGGCGAAGGATGAGAGCGTTTTCACCCCCGTGCGGTTCGATTTCAGCCTGCCGTTCTCCAGTACGTGCCGGACAAGATCAAGATATTGCTGCATGAAAAACTCCCTTTTGTGTAAAAAATTCAAAAAATATTACGAAATAATACGGCAAAAGGCAAAGCCAATCAATTGACGATTGAAAATTCCCTGAAAAGAGGAAGAAGCGGGGCGTGAAACGCTTGATGTAAACCATGACTTATCCTGATTTATCATTTGGAGATCCGCACTGCCGATGGTATATTAGTACGTACGGAATAACGTACGGGAGATAAGCATGAAGACCATCAATGTGACCAATGCCAGAAAAGAGCTGTATAAACTGATCAACCGGGTGCAGGAAGAGCATGAACCCGTTTACATTACCGGGAAAAATCATTCCGCGGTGCTTGTTTCGCAGGATGACTGGCGTGCGGTCGAAGAGACAATGCATCTGACGTCCATCCCGGGCATGCGGGAATCCATTATTGAAGGAATGCGGGAAAACCCCGAAGATCTTGACACCGAACCTGACTGGTGACCATGTATAGGCTCGTCTATACCAAACAGGCTCAAAAAGATGCAAAAAAAGCCGTTTCAGCAGGGCTAAAGCCGAAGATCCTTCCATTGCTGGAGATATTAAAAAGTGATCCCTTCCAGAGCCCGCCGCCTTATGAAAAACTTCTCGGTGATCTCAGCGGGGCATATTCCAGAAGGATCAATATTCAGCATCGCCTGATCTATCAGATCTACGACAAGGAGAAGATCGTGAAAGTGATCAGGATGTATACACATTATCAATGAACGAAAATATCATCACCTCATTCCGGAAAACCTGCCGCGGGTGAACGTGCCCGATATCCCAAAGCACTGTGTAGAGGGAAATACAACAACCCGGTCCGGATCAAGCCTGAAACGCAGCAGGACACGCAAGTACCGTCAGCGTTGTTCAGGTCGGCGCGTTGTCCTCTGTTTAACACTTCAGCACATCCCTGATAATCCGTCATCCGTAATGTATAATTCCTCATTATTGCTTTTCATTCTTCCCGTGTTTTCATTATCTTAACAAGTCAGTGAAATTTTTTTAATAACAAGGAACAGCACATGTTACCAAAAGGAAATATGCAGTCATTGATGAAGCAGGCGCAGGAGATGCAGAAAAAGATGGAAGAGGCCCAGAAGGAACTGGAGTCGATGGAGGTCAGCGGCAGCGCCGGCGGCGGGATGGTCAATGTCGTGGCGAACGGCAAAAAGGAAGTAAAATCCCTTAAGATCGCACCGGAGATCCTGGACGAGGATGCCGAAATGATCGAGGACATGGTCCTGGCGGCCGTGAACCAGGCGATGCAAAAGGTCGATGAACTGACGAAGGACCGCATGGGATCCATTACCGGCGGGATGAACCTGCCGGGATTTTAACAGGTTCTTTATGTCGGAGTGCCGGAAGTCATACAGCGGCTTGAAAGCATTTTTTCAAAGTTTCCGGGGATCGGCCGGAAAAGCGCGCGGCGCATTGCCTTTTACCTGCTTGACAGGGAGCGCGACGAAGTGGAGGAACTTTCGAAGACCCTCCTGGACCTCAAGGACAAGATCGTCCGCTGTCCGGTCTGCAACCATATTACGGAGGAAACTCCCTGCCGGATCTGTTCGAACCCCCGCCGCGACGACAGCGTGCTCTGCGTGGTCGAAGACAGCCTGGATGTGATCGCGCTTGAAAAATCCGTTTCCTTTCACGGGAAATATCACGTGCTGGGCGGCCTTATCTCCCCGCTGGACGGCATCGGGCCCGACGATCTGGCGATCACAAGCCTGATGCGGCGCCTGGATCATGTCAAAGAGATCATTCTCGCCATCAATCCTTCCGTAGAGGGCGACACCACCACCTTCTACCTGATGCGCCTGCTGAAGGATAAAGACATAAAGATCACGCGTCTGGCGAGGGGCATCCCCATCGGCGGCGACCTTGAATATACCGATGAGGCCACGCTCGCCAATGCGCTGGAAGGGAGGATCGAAGTTTCCCATGAATAAAGATGTATTTAAGCTTCCGAATGTTCTGAGCCTTTTGCGCATCCTGTTCTCCGTGGTGCTGTATCTGCTGTTCATGCAGCATTACCGGGGGAATATCGAAGTCTCCCCGCTGCTGATCTTCATCCTGTACGTCGTGATCGCGCTGACGGACCTGGTCGACGGGGTGATCGCACGCCGGATGGGAACGGTCACGGAGCTCGGCAAGGAGCTGGACCCCATGGCGGACAAGGTACTGGTCTTTCTGATACTGTTCGCCTTTTTCCGCATTCACATTTTGCCCCTCTGGGTCATCCTTCCCGTGTTCCTGCGCGATATTTTCGTGCATTCCCTGCGGAGGCGCGCCCGCATGCTGGGACTGTCTTTCAAGACCAGCGGCCCGGCGAAGGCAAAGACCGCGGTCCAGATGCTGTTCATCGGATTTGTGCTTGCCATTCCCGTGATCCTGTCCATGCCGGTCTCCGAAAGGCTGTACAATTCACTGGCGGATTACATGACCGGCTCCGGGATCGTGATCAGCATGTTCATTATCATGCTTTTTACGGTCTACACCGGGATCGATTACTATATTAAATACCGAAGATCTTTTCATGGAGAATAAGAGACCCCGCCGTGTATCCGCATTTGCAGGCGCTTTTTTCGGGATCGGCTTTATCCCCGTTTTCCCCGGAACGATCGCTTCCTTTGTGACCGTCCTGATCGCCTACGTGCTCACTTCCCGTGTGGAGCTGCACCTGATCCGGGAGATCGGGATTTTTCTGGTTCTTTTGCTCCTGGGGCTGCTTGCGGCGCGCGACCTGATCCGTCACGGGGGAGAAAGCGACCCGAAATGGTTCGTCATGGATGAGGTCGCCGGCATGTGGCTGGCAATGATCGCCCTGCCGAAGGACAATTTCTATATTCTGGCACTCACCTTCTTTCTGTTCCGGACCTTTGATATCCTGAAACCCTGGGTCATCCGGAAGGTCGACCGGCTGCACGGCGCCACGGCCGTCATGCTGGACGACATCCTGGCAGCGATACCCGCCTGGGCGGGAGGTTTTATCCTGTGGAAGGTCCTATGCTGAATCTGTCGGCCGAAGTCATCAATATCGGCGATGAGCTGCTGGCGGGACACACCGTGAACGGCAACGCCGCCTGGATCAGCCGCAGGCTAAGGTCCGCCGGGATTCCGGTAACGCGGCATCTTGTGATCCCGGATGAAAAGGAGGCCATTGTCCGCGCCCTCGGCAATGTGCACAAAGAGACGAAATACGTTTTTATTACCGGAGGACTCGGCCCCACGGGGGACGACCGCACCAAAGCGGTGATTACCTCCTGGTTCGGAGACAGGCTCGTTTTTATGCCGGAGGTATATGAAAAGATCCGGGATTTCTTCCGCGCCCGGGGAAGGACGCCCTCGCCGGCGAACCGTGAGCAGGCCTGGCAGCCGGAGCATGCGGAACTTATTCCCAATGCGCGCGGCACCGCCAGCGGAATGATATTCCGCAAGGCGGGGAAACACTATTATGTGATGCCGGGCGTTCCCTATGAGATGCAGACCATGATGTCGGAATATATTCTGCCCAGGCTGCAGAGAACAACCGGCATCCGGGACCTGGAACTGCAGATCAACACCTTCGGTATTCCGGAGTCGGAGCTGTCCGACAACATATTGAAGCATTATCCCGGGATCGAAAAGGACATCATACTCGGGTTCTATCCCTCCCTCCGGGGGATCACTCTCCGCCTGCACGGAACGGAGAAGGCCCCCGTCAGGGACTACCACGGGAAGCTGCAGGAGCTTCTCGGAGACGCCGTCTATTCACTGGAGGGGGAATCCATGGCGTCCTGCGTTGTGAAGGTGTGCAGGGAACAACACCTTACCCTTGCAACGGCGGAATCCTGCACCGGGGGACGGATCGCGGACATGATCACCGATATCCCCGGGGCCAGCCATGTGTTCAGAGAGGGGTATGTTGTTTACAGCAATGAGGCAAAGGGCAGGCTGCCCGGTGTCGACCCCGCGGTGATCCGGGAACACGGCGCGGTAAGCCGTGAATGCGTGGAAGCCCTGGCAAGGGGCGTCCGGGAGATCAGCGCGGCCGATATCGGCGTTGCGGTCAGCGGCATCGCGGGACCTTCCGGCGGCAGTCCGGAGAAACCGGTGGGAACGGTCTGGATCGCGGTATGGTATGGTGAACAGATGCACACCCGTCAATTGAGCTATGACCGCGGGCGCCGCAACAACAAGGAATATGCCGCCAACAGCGCACTCAACGAAGTCAGGCTGGTCCTGCACGGATCCAGGCGATAAGCAAAGTGTAAACCGAAAGACCGGCGGATCTTTTTTTAGAGGAGAATATGAAACAGAAAAGGACCTTTATTGCCATTCCGCTGCCGCAGCACATCAGGGATATCCTGCATGAAGTTCAGTGCCTGCTGGAACCCGTTTCACAGGGGATAAAATGGGTCGATCCGGAACGGATGCACATCACGCTGAAATTTCTGGGAAGCACGCCGGAACGGCTTCTGGAGGACGTGGGGAAAGAGTTCCTGGAGATCACCGAAGGCGTCAGCCCCTATAAGCTGCAGCTGGGATCCCTGGGACATTTTCCAAGGCAGGGAGATCCCCGGGTGCTTTGGGCGGGGCTGCAGAAGATTCCCGGCCGGATGTACCGCCTGTCGGATGAACTGAATACCGCCTATATCTCACGGGGCTTTGACGACACCGGGAAACGCTTTTCCCCCCATATTACACTGGGACGGGTAAAACGGAAGCTCCACCGGGATTTTTTGCATGAGTATTACCAGATGGAGCTGAAAGAGGAGATATTTGTTGCGGACCGGATCATTTGGTATGAAAGCTGTCACCGGCAGGGGAAATTAATGTATCTTCCGCTGGAAGAAAGGATCCTGGATCCATAATGATGCAGTATAGGAGGGAAATTAATGCTTGATCAAAAGAAATCCATTTGGTCCTGGGCGATGTACGACTGGGCAAACTCCGCTTTTGCCACCACGGTGATGGCGGGCTTTTTTCCGATCTTTTTCTCGAGTTACTGGTCCGCGAATATCGCCAATGTCGATACCACGGCCCGGCTGGGCTTTGCCAATTCCATCGCTTCGCTGATCGTCGCCCTGCTGGCTCCCTTCCTCGGGGCCATTGCCGATAAGGGGACCGCAAAAAAGAAATTTCTTTTTACCTTTGCCTTTATCGGCATTGTCATGACCGGTTCGCTTTTTATGGTACATCAGGGGCAGTGGCAGATAGCGGCATTCATGTATGTCATTGCGACCATCGGATTTTCCGGAGGAAATATTTTCTATGACTCCCTGCTTCCCGCCGTCGCATCCGAGAAAAAGATCGATCACGTTTCTTCCCTCGGCTTTGCCATGGGATATATCGGCGGCGGCCTGCTTTTTTTGATCAATGTGGTGATGTACCTGAAGCCGGAGCTCTTCGGTATTACGGACGGTTCAACGGCTGTCCGGATCGCCTTTCTGACGGTGGCGTTGTGGTGGGCCCTGTTTTCCATTCCGATCTTCCTTGTCGTGAAAGAGCCGCACTACGGACTACGGGACGCCAATATCTGGCGGGCGGTCAGGGCCGGGTGGCTGCAACTCGTCAATACCTTTAAGGAGATCCGCCATCTGAAGGTCGTGGGAATGTTCCTGCTGGCCTACTGGTTTTACATCGACGGTGTGGACACAATCATCCGTATGGCCGTTGCCATCGGGACCGCGATGGAATTTCCCGCCGCCTCCCTGATCGTTGCACTGCTCATCGTCCAGTTCGTTGCATTCGGCGGTTCTCTGCTTTACAGTCTTCTGGCAAAAAAGATTGGTGCCAAGGAATCTTTATATGTGGGTATCGCGGCATATTCCGTGATCACGCTCATCGGGTTCTTTATGAACCAGGTCTGGCATTTTTATGCGCTGGCCGTTGCGGTCGGACTGTTCCAGGGAGGTATCCAGGCCATCAGCCGCAGCCTTTACGCCCGGATCATTCCGGTGAACAAGGCGGCGGAATTCTACGGATTCTTCAACCTGCTGGGGAAATTCGCCGCTGTGATCGGTCCCGCGATGATGGGAGCAGTGTCTCTGCTTGCAAGGAATGCATCCAGCGTAATGATAGGTTCCCTGGAATTGAAGAACATGGGGATCCGCTACGGGGTCCTTTCGGTCTTGCTGCTTTTCATCGTGGGAGGCATCCTGCTGAGCAAGGTGGATATCGAGGAAGGCAAGGAACAGGTTAAGTATCTGAAATAAAGCGGGATACGGGTTTCCTGCGTTTTATCCTGCGGAACGTCCCGGAAGAAGGCGGGTCGTGAAATTTGTGTGGAAATTTATTGTAAACAATGCACATCTTTTATACATTCCAGTACTAAAGTAATCGGGAAGTCATGCTTTGAGATATGTATTCAAACTCATCTAAACAATGAGGTATAATAATGAAGACAATAAAAGCTGTTTTGTGTTTGTGCATTCTTGCGTCAAGCGTATTTGCCGGTGTGACGGGAAAGATCATGGGAACGGTCAGGGATTCCAGGACCGGTGAGGCGCTCAGCGGAGCGAATGTCATGGTGAAGGGCACCGGGCTGGGTGCCGCGACCAATTTGGAGGGTTACTATGTGATCCTGAATGTTCCCCCCGGCAATTATGAGGTCATTGCCCGTTATATCGGTTATGAAAGCCTGACGGTCAGGGATGTTCCGGTGAAGATCGACCTGACCAAACGCCTGGATTTCGAGCTGCAGTCCGATGTGATCGGACTTGAAGGCGTGACGGTGCAGGCGGAAAAGAAAGTCGTGGATGTTGACATTACCGGAAGTATGGCCAGTGTGTCGAGGGAAGAGATGGATGCGCTGCCCGCCAGCACGATCGGGGATGTGGTCTCCCTGAAGGTAGGCGTGACCTCGGGTTACGGCATTCGCGGGAGCGGAAGCGACGAAGTGTCTTTCATGGTCGACGGCGTGATCCAGCGCGATGCGCGAACGAACGAGCCGGTTTCCGTGGTACCCCTGAGTGCGGTCCAGGCGCTTTCCATCCAGACCGGCGGCATGGGTGCGGAATACAATAACGTACGTTCCGGTGTGGTCAATGTGGCGATGCGCGAAGGAGGCCGTGAAAACTACGAGCTGGTCATGAACCTGAAAGGCAGCCCTCCGGCGAACAAATCCTTCAATATTTCCCCCTATGACCCGAATTCCTTCTGGCTGCGCCCGTACCTTGATGACGAGGTTTGCTGGGACGGTACTTCCATCGATACCTATACCGATGTCAACAAGAACGGTCAGTGGGATATGGGAGAGCCTTTTCAGGACGTGAACGGCAACGGGGTGTATGATGCATCTCCCTGGCCGTCCTACACGCAGGAACAGTATGTTTCTTTTAACGGATGGAAAAACAAGGCATTGTCCCTGCTTTCCAACGAGAGCCCGAACGATGATCTGACGGCGGCCGGCGCACAGCGTGTGTTCCGGTACGAACACCGCCGCCACGGGATTATACAGGACTGGGATTACAACATTGACGCAGGTTTCGGCGGCCCGGTCCCCTTTATCAGTGATAAACTTGGTGACATGCGCTTTTTTGCCTCCTACCGGGAAGACAAGACCATGTATATCGTGCCGATGTGCACGGATGGCATTACGGACCGTACCGGCATGCTGAAGGTCACCTCCAACCTGTCGTCGGAACAAAAGCTCGCCTTTATCGGCATGATGCACTATAAGCACGGTACTTCCAGTTCCCGCGGAGGATATGCGGGCATGATGAGCAGTATCTACGGTCCCGCATCCGCGGTGACCGACCTCAACGTGTTCGATTCCCGCGTGTTTTCGGATGCGTATTATTCCGAGTCAAGCGAATACGACAATACCTATTCGCTGAAATATACCAATCTTCTGAGCAACCGAAGCAGCCTGGATGTGATCGCCCAGCTCCAGACAAAGCGCTATGAGACCGGGCCCGTGCCCTTCCGCGATACGTCCAGGGCGGTGGAAGTGGTCCCGGGCTATTATCATGACGATTCCCCTTTCGGCTTTCATAACGATCTTAGCCTGGTGGGGATCAACGGGATGATGATGGGCGGAGCTTTCGGAACGGGGCGTGATTCCAGTTCCATTTCCACATTCCGGATGCGCGCCGACTACAACAACCAGGTCAACGAGAACAACCAGATCAAGGCGGGCATCGAGTTCCAGTACGATCACCTGAAAATGGATTTCGGTTCATGGACCGTCCTTCCCAGCGGCCAGTACTGGACGGCGTATGAGCAGAATCCCTACCGTTTTATCTTTTATGCACAGGATAAACTTGAATATGAGGGACTTATCGCCAATCTGGGCGTGACCGGACAGTATATTGATGCGAACGGGGAATGGTACAAGGTCACCGAATATTCTCCCTTTTTCGGGGATCCGAACGCCGATGTGGAAATGGTAGATATCGAACCGCAGTTCTATCTGAGCCCGCGTATCGGTATCTCCCATCCGATCAGTGAAACCTCCAAACTGTTTTTCAATTACGGACAGTATGTCCAGCTTCCCGCCGCAGAAAGTATGTACCGGGTCCAGCGCTATGCTACGGGGAAAGTCATTACCATGGGAAATCCCAGCATCCCGCTTGCGAACACCACCTCCTATGAGATCGGGTTTGACCAGGCGTTGTTCGAAGATTACCTCCTGCGCATCTCCGGCTATTACAAGGATATCGTGAACCAGACGGACCGTACCTATTACCAGAGCGTTGACGGGGCGGCCGATTACGGTCTGGTCACGGCGAACAGCTACGAGGATATCCGCGGCGCGGAGATCGAGCTTACCAAATATTACGGGGACTGGTTCACCGGAAATATCAACCTTGAATACCGGGTGCAGTCCTGGGGCCAGTTCGGCCTTCAGCGCTACTATCAGGATGTCATGGTGCAGCGTGAATATGAACGGGAGGAACCTTCTTACGGGCAGGCACTCCCGGTTCCCCGCGTAAAGGCGTATCTTGATTTTCATACGCCGGCGGATTACGGTCCCGATCTTTCCGGTATCCACGTACTGGGAGGTTGGCACTGCAGCATTGTCGGAGGGTGGACCCAGGGCAACTGGATCACCTGGAACCCCAGCGGCAAGCGTGAGAACGGGATAAGGATCACGAACAATATCCGCTGGAAAGACAGCTATTATGCGGATATGAAATTTAATAAGGATTTCAAGTTCGACCGCTTCACCCTGCGCTTTTTCCTGGATATTTATAATGTCATCAACCGGAAGGCGCTTTACACCGGATCGGTCTTCAGTGCTTCCGATAACGACAGCTATTACTATTCACTGCATTTACCTCAGGAGATCATCGACGAGATTGACGATTACGGGAACATCCCGGGGGATGACCGCCCCGGAGAATACCGTGATATCGGGGTGGAATACGTGCCGATGGAACATGTCTGGGATATTACGAATGCCGGCGTCGGAGAGGAAGGTGTGATCTACTACAATGCGGAGGACGGTGATTACTACCGCTTCGATCAGGGCGTTTATGTTCCCGAGGACGATGCAAGGGTGCAGGAGGTCCTGGACAAAAAAGCATATATCGACATGCCGAACTTCACGTCATTCAACTTCCTGAACCCGCGTGATATTTTCTTTGGTATCAATCTGTCATTTGATCTGAATAAATAACAAGGAAAGATACAATGAAAATGAAAAAAATAACCGTACCGCTGTTATCGCTGCTGATGGTCTTTGCATTCGCAGCCGAGAAAAAATATCTGCAGATCACGGAACTGTCGAACTGGTTCTTTTCGCACGGAAGCGAGCTGGAATCGGAAGGACCCAAGGACACACAGGTTGACGGGCTCTCTTATCCTCAGTTCTACGGCTTTCAGGATGTTCAGGCCGCCAAGGGGCTCTGGATCGGATGCAAAAATTATCAGGATCCGATCAACGGCGCCACCTATGAACACAAGGTGATCGCCAACGGGCCGAGGCAGGTGGATGAGCTTACCAGCTGGAGAACGCAGGAATTCGAACTGGTCGGCCAGTTTGACCAGTGTGAAGTGCTTGTGAACGGGGTACCGTCGGCAAGGCATATTTATACGGATAAGGTGGACAGGGTGGACCCGGACCTTGTCGCGGACCGGATGATCCACACAGAGATCAACACCTCCCTCGGGCTTACCGTTACGCGGGATATTTACGCTTTCAGCCACAGCGATCATCAGAACTACTACATTTATGAATATACGTTCGACCATACCGGGATCTACGACAGTGAAGGGAATACCCACACGCAGACGCTGAATGATGTGTATTTTTACTGGCAGGTGCGGTACGGCTGCTCTTACGAGGCGGCCGACTATGACCTGAATCTTATTACCCGCGCGGCAAAATGGGGCGAGAACCAGATGAACGACTGGTCCTATCCCGGAAAGGACTATCCCGGCTATGAGGGGATCCGGGCGGCATGGTCCTGGAACGACACCCACAGCGAACGTTTTACGGCCCCCTACGATAATCTCGGCGCGCCGGATTTCAAGATCGACGGACATCTTGCCAGCCCGCATTTTTCCGGTATCGGCGTGATACATGCCGACCGCTCCGCTTCGGATAAAAGTGATGATCCGGAGCAGCCTTCCACGTACCGGTGGCTGGGGTCAAATTCCCTCGTTTGTTACGAGCCCAAGGAATTCGATCCGAACATGATGAGCCTGCGTTACAAGCATATGGAGGATAATCCCGGGAATATCGCCACCGTGGATGATATTCCCACCGGTGAAGGCCGGGGGGCTTCCCAGGCGGATCAGGTGATAAGTTCCGGTGAGACCGCCGATAAATGGATTGCCGGCGGTTCCGGCGGGGCCAGCATGGGTCTCGGATTCGGCCCTTACCAGATCGCACACGGTGATTCCGTCAAGATCGTTTTTGCGGAAGCAGTGGGGACCCTGGGATGGGAGGAACGCGAGGAGATTGGCCTGAACTGGTGTGAACGGGCGAATTTCTCCGCCAATGAACTGTATACCGGGGCAAGCGGCGACCTGCCCCTGCCGGACGGCAGTATGACCGGAGATATCGACGAATACAAACGCAGCTGGGTCATGACGGGAAAGGACAGCCTTTTTCAGGCATTTCAGCGCGCGATCAATAATTACAATAACGGGAACGGTTATCAGGTCGATGTGCCTCCGCCGCCTCCCTCGCGTTTTGCCGTGCTTCCCGGCGGTGACCGCGTGGTCCTGGAATGGAGCGACAATGCGGAATCCTATCCGACATTTTCGGGCTACAGGGTTTACCGGGCCCTTCAGGAGCCGGATTCCACGTATCACCTGATCTTCGAATGCGGCAATTCAACGGGAGAGCCGGTCGTTAATACCTTTGAAGACCGCTCCGCAGTACGCGGATTCAGCTATTATTACTATATTGAAAGCGTTGACAACGGGTCGTCCGGGAAAGAGCTTGTCAGCAGTAAATTCCACACGATGACGAATGAAGCGGCGAATTTGCAGCGTCCCGCCGGAACGGTCCTTGATGAGATCCGGGTGGTGCCAAATCCCTACAACCGCAGGGCGAGATCAATCCAATACGGCGAATCGACCGGTGACAAGAACAAGATCAATTTTTACGGCCTGCCGCCGCGCTGCGATATCCTTATCTATACGGAACGCGGCGATCTGGTAAAAACCATCCATCATACCTTTCCCACCGGCGATGAGTCCTGGGACATGACTACGGATACCAATCAGCTGATCAAAAGCGGTGTGTACATTGCGCGGATCGTCGTCACCGAAGATGTCTATGATGATGCCAGCGGTTCCGTCGTTTTGAAGAACGGTGATTCCGACTATCTGAAGTTCGTCGTGATTCGCTAAAAAGAGTTTGTAATCTTTTTATTAATTCGGTATAATTGCCTCTGTTCGGAGCCCCTGTAGCTCAGAAGGATAGAGCGCGGGTTTCCTAAACCTGAGGTCGCCCGTTCGAATCGGGCCGGGGGTACGAAGGAAAATTGTTGTAAAAGAAAGGCAAATAATGGCACAGAAACACATGTCGAAAAAAGAACTGAAAGAAGATCCCTTTTTTGAGGAAGTCGCGCATGTTGTCACGTTTTTTCAGAAACATCATAAGAGGCTTCTGGGCATCGGGCTGATCGTTGCGATCGGCCTGAGTGCTTTTTTTATTACCAAAAATGTCATGAAAACAAAAAATACGGAGGCCGTAGGATATTTCGGCATCGCGATGGACCGCTATAATAAAAATCAGTTCCGGCAGGCGGAGGAACAGTTCCTTTTTGTTGCCGAAGAATACCCCAATACCGACTGGGGGAAGCGGTCCTATTATTATCTGGGCATGGTTTCCCGCGCCCTTGACCGGCCCGATACGGAAACCCTGCGCTACCTGGAAAACTTCCTGGACGGAAATCTCGATGATGCAGCGCTACGGGCCAGCGCCAATCAGCTTGTCGCCACCTATTACTACCGGAACGGCGACGCCGTCACCGCCGGAAACCATTATCTGGGAGCGGCAAAGAACGCCTTTTCAAAAGCAACAAAGACCGAATACGGTATCCGGTCCCTTGAAGCCTTTGTTGAAGCGGAAGATGTGAAAGGCAGGGATAAGGTTTTGAAATATCTCAATACTCTCGACCTGAACGAGACCGAGCAAAACCGTGTGGACGCTCTGGCGAAGTTGTAAGGAAAAAACCCGGCCCGGAATACGAAAAAAAGGTTGCACAAAGGCCGTTGAATACCTATATTAGGCGCGAAAGTGGGATAAATTCCCACTTTTCGTTTATGAGGACGTTGAAATATGAGTGAATTACAGAAACTTATCAGGGACATCGCGGAACAGCACGGCGCCGTTATCGAAGATATCGGCATCTCCGATGCCGGCGGAAAGATCAAGGTCGTCTGCGATACAGAGGAAGGCATTTCCTCCGAAAAGCTTAACGGTATCAGCAAAGCGATACTGAACGATCCTCTGTATGACGGGAAGTACGCCGAATGGTACCGTCTGGAAGTGAGTTCGCCGGGGATCGACGCCCCGCTGACCCTTCCGCGGCACTTCCGTAAGAACACCGGACGCGAACTGGAGGTATATCATACTTTGGAGGAGCATAATAGCCCCCTGAAAGGTCTCCTCCGGAACAGTGACGATGCCGCGATCGAACTTGCGGTAACAAAAAAGAAAAACAACAGAACCCTGCGTATTCCTTTTGATAAAATCGAATATGCAAAGATCATTTTAAAATGGTAAATAGGAGATAGACAATTGGACAGCAGAAGTCTTATTGAGGCGTTTACAAGTCTTGCAAAAGAAAAGGGCATAGACCGTTCAGAAGTGGGTGAGATCATCGTGAAGGTCTTTGACACCATTATCAGGAAAAAGTACGGCGAGGTGGATAATTTCGATGTGATCGTGAACCCGGACAAGGGCGAAATAGAGATCTATCAGGAACTCACCGTGGTCGCCGATGAAGATCTGGATGATGAGGTTGTGGAGATCCCCCTGAGTGAAGCGAAAAAACTGCCCGATGTCGAAGATCCCGAAGTGGGGGAGATCGTCGTAAAGGTCATTGACCCCGAAATTTTCGGCCGCCGGATGATATCGGCCGCCAAACAGGTCCTGGGTCAGAAGATCCGGGAAGTCGAACGCAACCAGGTCTACGAGGAATACCAGAACCGGGTCGGCGAGATCATTATGGGGAACATCCATCAGATCCGCCGCAATGATGCGGTATATGTCAATATCGACAAAACGGAACTCAAAATGCCGCGCAGCGAACAGATCCCTACGGAACATTATTACCGCGGCGATACGATCAAGGCCATCATCAAAGAGGTGCTTATGACCGCCCGGGGGCCGGAGATCATCATTACGCGGGCGGATGATTCCTTCCTGCGCCGCCTGTTTGAACTGGAGGTCCCGGAAATATTTGACGGGATCGTGGAAATACGCTCTATCGCCCGGGTTCCCGGGAAACGGAGCAAGATCATCGTGGAGTCCAACGACAAACGTATTGACGCCGTGGGCGCCTGTGTCGGCATCAAGGGGAGCCGGATCAAGGCGATCGTAAAAGAATTAAGCGGCGAGAACATTGATATTATCAATTACAGCAGTGAATCCGAACTCCTTATTTCCAGAGCGCTGTCGCCGGCGAAACCGCTCTTTCTTGAGATCGATGAAGAACGCCGCACCGTACTCGCCGTCTTTAACGACGATGAGATCGCAACGGCCATCGGTTCCAGCGGCATCAACATCAACCTTGCAGGCCGTGTCACCGGCTATGAGATCGACGCCATCCGCCAGTCCGAATACAACCGTTTTGAAGGCGACGATATTTTCATTGAAGATATCGAGGGGATCACCTCCGCACAGATCCACGCGCTTTCGGATGCCGACATTGAAACCGCCGCCGATTTTCTCAATGCCGACCCGGGAGATCTTCTGGAGATCAAGGGGATCGGGGAAAAGACCTTTGAAAAACTTGACGGATTCGTCAACGAAGCGGTCGAGAAAAAGCGCAGCAGTGACAAAGAACTTGATATTGACCAGAATGACAATGAGAATACTTTATCTCAGCCTGAAGATAAGAACATATCACAGGAGAGTGTATGACAGAAGCTTCCGCTAAAAAACCGGTAAAAATATTTCAACTTGCGAAACAGCTCAATACGTCGCACCGGGATATTATCGAATATCTGAAATCGCAGGATATTTCCGCATCACTGAATAAAGCGCTGGACCCCGGGACGCTTGAGATCGTGTTGAACCATTTTGCCGAGGATGCGAAAAAAGCGGACACGCTTATAGAACAGCGAGAAAAAAAGCGCCAGGCGGAAGAAGCCCGACGCCTTTCGCGTGACGAAGAGAGAAAGCATGAGGAAGCCGCCCGCCAGAAAGTCCAGGAAAAGGTCCTTGAAAGATTAAAAGCAAAGCCCGAACCCCCTGAGGAAAAAGAAGCTGAAAAGCCCGCTGCCGCTTCTGTTGGAAAAGCGGCGGACAGAGCGGGTGCCGTCGATAAGAAGACCATTGAGAAAGAAAAAGAGGAAAAGAAAAAGGCCGAAGAGGAATCACGCAGCATCAAACGTCAGCAGCTGGAACGTGAAAAAGCGGAAAAAGAAGCCGCCGCGATGCTGAAAAAAGAACAGTCGGAAAAGAAAAAGGACGAAGAGCCCGGGGACGAGATCAGGAAAAAGAAAAAACAACGGAAAAAAGACAAAGCCGAAGACGTCTTTGAAAATAAACTGGAAAAACTCAAACAGCGGCACCGGCACGCTACCAAGCGCATCCAGGTTTCCGAAATGGAATCACGGCTTGAACGCTTCCGCCAGTCCAAAAACCCCGAGGACCTGGAAACGCCTGCCGCACCCGTCGTATCCAAGCGTCGTCACAAAAAGAAAAAGAAGGTCGACCAGAAAGAGGTCAATAAATCCATCCGGGCAACCCTGGCTTCCATGGAGGATAAACCCAGGAAAAAACGTTACAAATCCAAACAATCTGAAGAGACCGAGATCAGTTCAGAGGACAAAGTCATCGAAGTGACGGAATTTGTCAGTGTGGACGATCTGGCCAAACATCTGGATGTTCCAGCCGTTGATATTATTGCCAAATGCATGGGGCTCGGTCTGATGGTGACGATCAATCAGCGCCTGGACTGGGACACCATCGAACTTCTGGCCGATGAATACGGGTACGAGGTAAAAAAGGCCGAAGAATATAAAGAGGACA
>JAGYLW010000027.1 GCA_018400915.1 Fidelibacterota bacterium | reverse complement strand
GGCGCATGTGATAGCAAAGAAGCAAAGAAGCTGAAAAGTTTTTAGTTTCTCAGCTTTTTCGCTCTTTTCGTACGCACGGAAGGATTCGAACCCTCGGCCTTCGGAACCGGAATCCGACGCTCTATCCAACTGAGCTACGTGCGCTCTTATCAACAAGCCAAGCAATATAACAAGTAGCTTGTAGTTTTCAAAATTGAAAAATGCTTTTTTTACCGCTGTGTTATTTCAAGGTCATCCGGTATACCGAACTTCCCCTGACCAGCTGCTTGCTGACGAAATCTTTCCGGTACTGGCCGTTGAGGAAAAGTTCCGTCTGATCGCAGTAGTATACGCTTTTTGGAATGCCCGAGGTGCCTGTGGGGATTACGGAGAGTGAGCGGTCCCAGTCGTCCGTGGTATAAATATGCCGCTGGGAGGGTCCGTGCTTGACTTTGAAGGGATCATAATAGCGGTATACAAAGGGCGAGGGATTAAAACAGTCGCCGCCCACGGCATACGGCCCGCGGTTCAGGTTGAAAAAGCGGTTCAGGATATTCACACCGCCCATGGGATGTTCCAGTGTCAGCGTGTGGATGTCTCCCCATTCCCATTTTTCAGGGTCATCTCCCAGTTTTTCACTCAGTTCGGTCACCGTGGCCTTGAAGGCAATCTCCACCATGTCGTCAAACTGCTCGATGACATTGGGGGTATTCACGTTGTCCAGCCAGGGGGACTGCGGATCCCGCCAGACATTTTCCATGTAATTGCGGACAAAAGAGCTGCTGCGGAGCACCATGTCGTAATGCAGGCTGTCAAGTTCGTCGCTGACCGTCTGTTTGAGGAACTGCATGTAAAAGGTTTCAAGAATGCAGGGTGCGGCCGCCTTTTTGTCCAGGACGCCGTCCCAGGTCTTCAGCAGCGCATAGGCTTTTTGTTCCGTCTGGCTTAAGTCCGCATGGTTCAGTGCCGAGCTCAGGCCGGACTTGAAATTACGGAAAAGCAGGGACTGCTGGTCTAGCTGCACATTTTTCATATCCACAACACCCAGGTAATTTTTCTGTCCCAGCAATTCCCGTATGCGGTTGATCCGGTAGGGGACTTCCGGCCAGTGACTGATGGGCTGGCCGTAACGGTCATCGGCGATGCGGTTGTTTGCGGAAGAGACCATCCCCGATTCCGGGTTATAGCTGTGAGGGAGTTTTTCAAAATCCATCAGCCCCGTCCAGTCGTATTCATCCGTTTCTCCCGGATACACGGTATAATAATGGTCTTTTTTCAGCGGTACGCCCGCGGCGGTCTGCAGGCCGATATTTCCCTCGACATCCGCGTAGCAGATATTCTGGCTGACAGCCTTGAAATGACTGCAGGCTTCACGGAAATCGTTCCAGTTACGGGCATGGTTCAGGCGGTAAACTCCCAGGATCTCATTGCTTCTTTCATTCCCGATCCAGCGCATGGAAATGGCCGCTTCGTCAATGTCCCTGAATGAAGAAATGATCGGTCCCCGGTGCGTAAAGCGCAGGGTGCGGGTATGCGTATCCCCGGATTTTGTTTTGATGGCCTCTTCGCGGACATGCAGGTCCACCCAGTTGCCGTTGAAAAAATATTTTGTGGAGTCCGGGTTCAGACGCTCGATATAAAAATCGGTATCGTCAATGCCCACATTGGTCATGCCCCAGGCAATGTGATCGTTGTGTCCGCAGATCACAAAGGGCTGGCCGGGTACGGCGACGCCGGTCACACTGACCTTGTTCTCGACCACACAGTGCATCTGGTACCAGATGCCGGGTGCAAAATACCCCAGATGCATGTCATTGCACATGATCGCCGCTCCGCTGCGGGTCTTATAGCCGTTGACCGCCCAGTTATTGCTTCCGTGAAAGACCCCCGTGAGACCGATATCCCGCATTTTTTCAAAAGCCGTATAAAGGGGGGTTGATATAACGGTATCCTCAAGGCCGGGATACACCAGGGTCTGGTGTACATCCGGATCGGGCAGGAACGCGCGGAGCTTTGCTTCCCCCACCTGCCGGCGCAGCTGATGGAGGGATATTTTGCTGCGGTATCCGCCGGTCAGGTCCCAGGACATATATCCGATCATATTTACGGAATGCTTGGGTTCCCAGGGCTCCGGCTCATAGCCCAGGATGGTGAATTCCGGGGGCAGTTTTTTTCCAATGCTTTCAATATACTGATTGACGCCGTCGGAAAAAGCGATAAGCGCAAGGCGTATTTCGGGATCCAGGTCTTTCAGCACCTGCTCCGATTTGTCCTCAATTCGCAATGCGCGCATGATGAGATCGGTTTCCAGAAGGTCTTCGCCGAAGATCTCGGAAAGGCGCCCCGTGGTCCCCCGGCGCATCAGGTCCATCTGCCAGAGGCGGTCCTGTGCCATTACATATCCCACCGCCCGGTAAAGGTCTTCCCCGGTCTGTGCATAAATGTGGGGGACGGCATGTTCGTCGCGGAAGATCTCGACGGTTGCCGTCATATTCCGAAGATCAACGTCTTTGTCATAGTCCGGCAGTCCGCGTGAGGCGATCCGGTCGACAAGAAAAAGTCCGGATAAAAAAACAAGCACCAGAATAAGCAGAAGGATCTGCAGGACGCGCAGGAAAGTTTTCATCTTATACTCCCGTTACCAGTTATGATCTATCACGATGTCATGAATTCATGGTGCGGAGGAATTCCTTGTTGCTCTTCGTGTGCGACATCCGGTCGATCATGAATTCCATTGCCTCCATCGGGCTCATTTCGTTCAGGAACTTCCGCAGTATCCAGACGCGCGCAAGTTCTTTTTGGGAGAGCAGCAGCTCTTCTTTTCGTGTCCCGGAACGGTTGATATCGATAGAAGGAAAGATGCGGCGGTCGCTGAGGCGGCGGTCGAGTACCAGTTCCATATTGCCGGTTCCCTTGAATTCCTCAAAAATCACATCGTCCATCCGGCTGCCCGTATCGATCAGGGCGGTGGCGATGATGGTCAGGCTGCCGCCGTTCTCAATATTTCTCGCCGCCCCGAAGAAGCGTTTGGGCTTATGCAGGGCATTACTGTCGATACCGCCGGAGAGGATCTTGCCCGAATGGGGGACCACGGCGTTGTGCGCGCGGCCGAGACGGGTGATACTGTCCAGGAGTATGACCACATCCTGTCCGTATTCCACAAGCCGCTTGGATTTTTCAAGGACCATTTCCGAGACCTGAACATGACGTTCGGGGGGTTCGTCGAACGTGGAGCTGATGACCTCGGCATTCACGTGGCGTTCCATGTCCGTCACTTCTTCGGGACGTTCGTCAATGAGAAGGACCATGAGGATGACCTCGGGATGATTTGCCAGAATGCAATTGGCGATCTTCTGAAGCAAAATGGTCTTTCCCGTCTTGGGCTGCGCCGTGATAAGTCCCCGCTGCCCTTTCCCGATCGGCGTGAGCAGGTCCATGATCCGGGTCGAATAATCATTTTCGTCGTAACGTTCAAGATGCAGACGTGTTTCCGGATACAGGGGGGTAAGGTTTTCAAAGGATTCCAGGCTCTTGGAGATGCCGGGGTCCTGGTTGTTGATGGATTCCACCTTCAGGAGCGCAAAGAATTTCTCGCCCTCTTTCGGGGGGCGGAGCTGTCCCGCCACCATGTGTCCGGTCTTCAGGCCGAAACGCCGTATCTGGGTCGGTGCGACATAAATGTCCAGATCGCTGCTCAGATAGCTGTACCGCAGGCTGCGGAGGAATCCGTAACCGTCGGGAAGGACTTCCATAATGCCGACCTCGAACACATGGCCGCCGCTTTCCGCCTGCGAGGCGAGGATCTTGAAGATCAGTTCCTGTTTCTTGAGATTCTGCACGCCGGGAACTTCAAAGGAAGCTGCCAGCTCCTGCAGTTTCTTTAACGTAAATTCATGAAGTTGAGAAATCGTATAGTGTGTCGTTTTCTCTTGCTCGTTTAATGTAATTACTGTTTCACCCACAGAAATTCCTATTTATTAATGGTTGAGATATAAAAGTACGATGTTGTGCTGTAACATAATTAAGTTGTCACATCTTGTCAAGCTGAAAAACAAAAATATTCAGGAATTATTCACCGCGTATAACGGCACAGAAAAGGGCCCGTGTTCGTGTTGCAAAGATATGTGCTCCGGCGAAATGCCCGAAAAAAAACGGCGGCGGACAAAACGGGAGTGGCGGTAAAAAAGCGTCAAATGAAACTTCTTTCCTGTAACGGATCCCTGAAAAACAATGGGCGTTTTTCCGGTCGTAAACTTTCTTTTTTTTAGTTAAGAGATTGTATTTTCAGGGATTGTCCCGGAAGGCCGAAAAATATTCTAAAAATTGATTTGATTTTATTTTCTACATGTTGTATAATCTTTTTCGGAAGTTACACTACATATTGTATGACTAATTTTTAATTAATGCAAATCGGGGTAAAAATGTCTTTCAGGAATATGTTCAAATATCGTGGAAAATTCTCGAAAATGGTGGGCGAAGAGAAGATAAGGAGCTACCAGAATTTATATGAACATCTTCTGACGGAAATGGAGATGAAGAACCTGCCCGTGCATAAAAATTATCTGAACAACAACGAACTTGCGGAAAACATCTATAAAAAAAAGTATTATCTTCGCGATAATGAGGGGAAAGACATAGAACACCGGCCCGAGGATGTTTTTGCACGCATATCCGCGTTCGTGGCGGCACAGGAGACTTCAAAGATAAAGCAGACCCAGTGGGCCGAACATTTTTACAATGATCTGTACAACGGATACTGGATCCCCGGCGGCCGTGTGCTGGCCGGCGCGGGCGATCTGTACCGTTTGAAGACGCTCGCCAATTGCTTTGTGACCGGTATTGAAGAAGATAACATTGAGTCGATCTATAAAACGGCGGCGGAATGTGCGAGGACATATTCCTACGGGGGAGGGATCGGCGTGGATATCAGCTCCCTCCGGCCGCGGGATTCCGTTGTGCATAACGCTGCGGACAGTTCGACCGGTGCCGTTTCCTTTATGGACCTTTTCTCCATGACCACCGGTCTTATCGGGCAGTCCGGGCGGCGCGGCGCGCTGATGCTGACGATCGATGTCAAGCATCCGGACATCTTCCATTTCATCAAGGTAAAGAAGACCCCGAACTGGGTCACCAGGCAGATCGTGGAGCAATGCCGCTGGAGCGGAAAATTTACCGGCGAACAGCTTTCGGAATTACGGCGGCAGGTCATGGACAATACCCAGATACGTTTTGCCAACATTTCCATCAAGGTCTCCGACGAGTTCATGAAAGCCGTGAAAGAGGAAAATGAATATAAACGGGATACGGTGCTGGTATACCGCAAAAAACACAAGTTCCGCCTTACCGAGGCATTGCAGGACGAAGGACATTATTATTCCCTGGGGATTCCCAGCAAGGACATCGGAGATTATGAACTCCTGAAGACCTTTTCGGACACGGAAAAAATGAATGCGTGGCTTGAAGAACATTTTGACCGCCGCGTTCAGGAAGGGAACCTGGAAGATGGACAAAAACGCGACGTTTACGGCGATTACCTCCTGGATGTGGGAAGAGATGACTGGGAACTGGCGATAAAGTATTCCGGTGATTTCCTCCTCTATTTTGCATCAACGCCTTCCGGCGAGATACGCAGGCTGGTTAAAGCCCGGGATGTCTGGAACCTCTTCGTGGAATCAAATTATCACTCTGCGGAACCGGGCCTGATCTTCTGGACGAAAATGAGCAAATACTCTCCGTCGAACTATGTAGACCGTCCCATCATTTCCACAAACCCCTGCGCGGAAGTGCCGCTGGAGAGCGGGGGCGCCTGCAATCTGGGCTCGGTCAACCTCAGCCGTTTTGTAACGGACAGTTTTACGGAAAAGGCGAGGATCGACTGGGAAAAACTGCGGATCGCCACCGGCAACTGCGTGCGTTTTCTTGATAATGTCGTCAGCTGGAACGAAACCCTGAATCCCCTGGAGAAACAGCGGGAGGCCGCCTCCGAGACCCGCCGCCTGGGGCTGGGGATCATGGGCATCGCCGACATGCTTTTTCAGCTGGGGATCGAGTACGATTCCGAAAGCGGCATAGAGACCATGGAAGAGGTAATGAGCTTTATCAACGACACGGCATATCTGACCTCTTCGAAACTGGCAAAGGAAAAAGGTCCCTCGGATATTTTCGATGTTGAAAAATATGCCCAGTGCCCCTTTTACCACGACGCCCTTTCCGAGGAGAGCCGCGAGCACATCCGGCAGTTCGGATTGCGCAACATTGCCGTTACCTCCATTGCGCCGACGGGTTCGATAAGCAATATCATCAAATCCTTTGAGATCGGGAAAGACAACTATATCGGGGTGAGCGGGGGCATTGAGCCGCTGTTTGCCCTGTTTTACACACGGCGCGCGGAATCCTTCGACAACCAGTTCTTTCAGGTGTTCCATTCCACGCTTCAGGCCTATCTAGACCTGAACAACCTGAACAACAAGATCCAGGATGTGAAAAAGGAGTTCGACCTGGAGGATGTACTGCCTCCGTATTTCTTTAAGACGGCACATACTGTTTCGTATGAAAGGCGGCTCGAGATCCAGAGCGTATGTCAGCGTTATATTGATCATTCCATTTCCTCCACCATCAACCTTCCGGAAGATATTGAGCCGGAAGTCATTTCAACCATCTACCTGGAAGCCTGGTCGCGGGGGCTTAAGGGGATCACCATCTACCGCGACGGCAGCAGATTCCCCATTCTGAGCGTGAAAGGGGAAAAAACAGATTTTCAGGAATTTCGTGAAAAACGCTTTGAAATGGAGATTGACAAAGACAAGGTTGTTGAATTCACCGGTGATGAGATCATGGTCCTGGAAGACGGTACACTGTCCACTCCCTTCCATTATTTCCGCAAAACGATGGGAGTGAAGGACGCTAAAGAGATCGAGGTCGTATAAATGTTAAACTACAGCAAAGAATACCGTATCCGCGAAAAGAAGGAAGAGAAAAAGGAAGAACGTCCGCCGCAGCCGCTGACCCTGAAACGGCCGGATGTGGTCGACGCAAAGGTCTACAAGATCAAAAGCCCCTTTGTGAAATTCAACGTCTATGTCACTCTCGGTTATATCATGGAGTACGGAAGGAAGCGTCCCATTGAAATATTCATCAATTCAAAGGACCTTACCCATTCCGCCCAGTATGCCGTGTTGACACGGCTTATCTCAGCGATTTTCCGCCGTGCCGGCGATGCGCAGTTCATTTTGGAAGAACTGCGGAGCATCTATGATCCCAACGGCGGGTATTTCAAGGAGGGGAAATACATTCATTCTTTCTATTCCGAAGTGGCGGATGTCATTGAGCGTTTTTTCCGGGACGAGGGCATCCTTCATGTTCCGGAGCAGGGCCAGCAGATCAATATTCCCATCAAGACGCAGCTGACCGCCCAGCACAATGTCACTGATGACGAGAACGACCCGACCAATAACAATACCTTTAAGATCTGTCCGGAATGCAACAACCGTACGCTGAAATTCGAGAACGGCTGTGAGTTCTGCGTGCAGTGCGGTTACACGAAATGTGACAAGTAGCGGCATGTGACCGGAGCGGAAATCCGAAACCGCGAAGCGGAAGACCGGACAGGAAAGGAAGATGCTGTTCCTCCGGACGCCGATGACCCCCCCCCATGATAAAGTATCCCCGATCTTTCCTTTTTCTTTGAAATTGTTCCGTAATATCCGTAATATTCAGGATGGAACTCATACTTTTTCTGCTCAGTGTTTTTATCATCTCTTTTACGGGCGCAATGATGCCGGGTCCCGTAACAGCCGTGGTCCTTGCCAATGCAAAAAGAACGCCGTATGCCGGGTTGATCGTTGCTGCCGGCCACGCCGTGGTCGAGATTCCCCTTATCCTTTTTCTGGCGGTGTACGCCGCGAATTTTATGGAAAACGCCCTGGTGTACATGATCGTCGCTTTTGCCGGAGCGGCCATGCTGGTGTACCTGGGCGCGGAAATGATCCTGAAGGCGGGCAGGGATCCCGACCTGAAGAAAGAGAGCAGAGGCGCCTTTATTGGCGGCATTATTACCAGCATTAATCCCTACTTTATCCTGTGGTGGGCCACAACGGGACTGGTGCTGATCCTGCAGGCAAAGCGTTTCGGCACCTGGGCCCTGATATTTTTCATTGCCGCCCATCTTTCCGTCGACGTTATCTGGGACGGAGCGCTTGGCTGGCTGGCGCACCGTTCCGGGATCTTCAGGCACCGGAAAGCGCAGAAGGCCATTTATATCCTTCTCGGTGCCTCCCTGCTACTGGTGGCCGTGTACTTTGCTGTCACGGGGGTAAGGGCAATCCCGGAGATCCGGTGAAAACAAATAGTCGAATAATTGTTTGACTTTTAACGATATTTAACAGAAATTACCTTGCTTTGTGGAAGTTCTTTATAAAAGAGGTGTTTCGGAACATTGGATGCATTAACGTACATGGAAGCCCTTAGGGACCAAAATCATAACGCACATTATCAAATGTGCGTTTTTTTTATGAAATAAATTGAATGTAACGGAGGTTATTGAATATGCAGAAGGTACTTCAACAGCTGATAGAGCTTCAGGGCCTGGATACCCGTCTCGATGCGCTGACCGCAAAACTCGGCGATCTTCCCGAGACTGTCAAAACCCTTGAGAAACAGATCGTCAACGAGGAGGAACAGAACAAGATACGGGAAACCAGTGTTGAGGAAAATGAAGCGCTAGTCCGGCGAAATTCAGCAAAAGTTGAAGACTTGAAATCCAAGATCGAAAAGTACAAAGAACAATTGTTCCTTGTGACCACGAATCGTGAATACGATGCCCTTACGGCGGAAATTGAATACAATGAAGAAGCGATCAGGGAAGCGGAAGACCAGATCATCCAGGCGGAAGAAGAAAACGAGCGGCTCAGGGAAGCCCTGGAACAAACCGAAAAGAACATCGGTGAAATGAGGTCCAAACTGGAGGAAGCCAAGAACTCCCTGGAAGTGACCCAGAAGGAAACGGAAAAAGAAAAAGCGGAACTTGAGAAAAAACGCAAATCCCTGACAGCGGAAATACCGCGCAGATATTTGTCTGTATACAGGCGTGTCCGGCAGGCAAGGAACGGCCTGGCCGTTGTGCCCTTGCTGCGTGATGCCTGCAGCGGCTGTCATAACCGGGTCATTCCGCAGAAACGTGTCGATATTTACAAAAAGAATCAGGTGGTTACCTGTGATTTCTGCGGCCGTTTTCTGTATGCAGCGGAAGATGAAGAAGAGGAATAGCTTAAAGCCGGCGAAATGACCGCGTTCGTCCGCCGGAAGGCGGACGGGCGAGGAAAGTCCGAACTCCGCAGAGCAGGATGCCTTGCAATCCAAGGAGTCCGTGAGGACTGGAAAGCGCAACAGAGAGCAGACGTCCCTCCGCCCCCCGGCGGAGAGTCAAGGTGAAACGGTGAGGTAAGAGCTCACCAGTTCCGGCGGCAACGCCGGAAGCTCGGCAAGCCCCGTCCGGAGCAACACAAATATGAAGGTAGGCCTTGCTCGGGTCAACACCTTCATGGTAGTGGCTTGAACAGGCCGGCGACGGTCTGTCCAGATAAATGGTCATTGTCCGTCATCCGGCGGATAACAGAATTCGGCTTACGACCGGCTTTAAGCTTATTGAATAACAGGATGAGAGAACACTATGAAATGGGTTTATCCCGAAATCAGCGGGGACGATGTTCTCGAATACAGTAAGCAATTTCGTTTATCCTCTCTGTTTACCCGGATCTTGCTGAACAGGAACATCCGTTCCCGGGAAGCCCTTCAGCGCTATTTTGACAAAAGCGCTTATTCTTTATACGACCCCTTTTCCATGCTGGATATGAACCGGGCGGTGGACATCCTGGAAAGGGCGATTACCGCCGGAAAAAAGATCCTGATCTACGGCGATTATGATGTGGACGGCGTGACGTCCACGTCCATCCTCTATCTCTTTCTGCGCGCGTTGACGGAAACGGTGTATTATTACATCCCGGAACGCGAAAAGGAGGGATACGGCCTTTCCTGTGAAGGCATTGACTATGCCATTGAACGTGATATTGATCTGATCATTACCTGCGATTGCGGGATCACGGCGGAAGAGGAGGTCGCTTATGCCCGTGAGAAGGGCATGGAGGTCATTATCACCGATCATCATGAACAGGCGGCAACCCTGCCGCCCGCTTCTGCGATACTGAACCCCAAACGTCATGAGGACAACTATCCTTTCCGCGATCTCTGCGGTGCGGGGGTGGTCTTTAAATTCGTGGAAGCTTTTTACATCCGGCGCGAGGGCTCTGCAGAAAAAGCCAGGCGGTTCCTTGATCTTGTCGCGATCGGGACGGCAGCGGACATTGTTCCCCTGGCGGACGAGAACCGCTGTCTGGTCCGCGAAGGGCTTGAACGCATCCGGAAGCGGGAATGCCGCATCGGCATCCTGGAGCTTTTCAATGTTTGCAAAATGGATACGGCCGGGATTTCCGTGATGAACATCGTTTTCGGTCTCGCCCCGCGCCTCAACGCGGTGGGGAGAATGGGAAGCGCATCCCGGGCGATAACGCTTTTAACGACGGATGACCGGCGGATCGCGCGCCAGTACAGCGTGATCCTGCACCAGGAAAATGAAGAACGCCAGAAAGTGGAGCGCCGGGTGACCGCCGAAGCCGTAAAGCAGGCGGAAGAGAAATATGCGGGCTATATACCCAAAGCCCTGGTGCTGGCGGGAAACTGGCATCCCGGCGTGATCGGTATCGTTTCTTCAAAGATCAAGGACAGGTTCCACCGGCCGGTGTTCCTTATCGCGCTCAAGGACGGCGAGGGCAAGGGAAGCGGAAGAAGCATCAATGGCTTCGACCTCTATGAGGCCCTTACGGAATGCAAAGCGTATTTGTCGGGCTACGGGGGACACCAGATGGCGGCGGGATTTACAATAGAGGAAAAGCAGATCCCCGCTTTTGAGAAGGCGTTCCTGGCATATGCGGAAAAGCATATCCTCCCGGAAATGCTTGAGTCCGTGATCTGCCTGGATGCGGACCTGGGAATGCGGGAGATCAACAGCAGCCTGATGGATTTTCTGCACGACATGGAACCTTTCGGCCCCGCGAACCCGCATCCGAAATTCAGCCTCCATGACGTTTGTGCGGGTAAGCCCGTTCTGCTCAAGGACAAGCATTTAAAATTCAATATTAAAGAGGACGGACACCTGCTGCAATGTATCGGGTGGAACATGCTGGACCGCTTTGAGCTTGTTATGGACACCTCACAGCGTGTGGATATCGCCTTTGTACCGGCCATTAACGAATGGAACGGTGTGAAACGCATCCAGCTGGTGATCAAGGACATTCATTCGCACATCACATAAGTTTTCATTGATTGCATCATGAATCTGTCTTATTTTCATTAAATGAAGGTGCGGGGTAAAAAGATGGCGGCAAAAAAGAAAAAGTCCGTAGCAAATAAGAACGTTTCCATATGGGTCGTGCTGATCCTGGCCGCCGTCGTGCTTTTTTCTGCTTTTATGGCACCCAAAAAGCATACTTACCAGTACAATTATGAAGTTGGCGACATTACACGTACGGACATTATCGCCCCCTATGATTTTGATATCCTGAAATCCGAAGAGGTCATACAGAAAGAACAGGCGGAGGCGATCAGGAAAGTTCCCTATGTGTTCGTTCTCGATGAAGAAATGGTTGCAGAGCAGATCGAAAGGGCAGAGCTTTTCTTCCAGATGGCAAGGACCCTTGACCGGAGATATCACAAATATCAGCAGTCGCGCAGGACCCGGGAGATGGAGCGTTACAGCAGTGACAGTTTTGAAACGCTGAACGAAACGGTGCGGACCGACAGCAATGCGTACAAGGCCGTTGTCAACGCCTTCAAAGAACAATTTGACATTCATGTGGAAGAGTCGCCCTTTACCGAACTCTATCAAGCTTCCGGCGACAGACAGCCGGATTTTGACAAGCTCCGTTCACAATTTATCACACATATGAGATCGCTTTTCGATAGCGGGATCACGGATATTGCTGCCGACATGATCCGTTCCACGCAGATCTCGGTGCGTTCGGAGGGGGTGGAAACGCCCGCTTCGGTAAAGAATGTCTATGACCTTGCCTCGGCGACGGAACAGCTGACCGAGAATCTGTCCAAGGCATTTGACGGTTCTCCGCCGAGGAACCTGATTTCGCGCGTTTCGCATCTGCTTCTCAAGCCGAACCTTATTTACGATAAGGAACGCACCGTGGCGCGCCAGAAGGAAGCGATCAGCCGTATCCCGCTGGTGGTGGGAAAGGTCTTCAAGGACGAGAAGATCGTCGGAGCGAACACCCTGATCACCCAGGAGATCTATCAGAAAATCCGCTCCCTGAATTATGCGGAAGAACAGCGAAGTTCCAGCATGCAGGGATTCAATGCGGTCTTCAAGATAACGGGCGATGTCCTTATCATGAGCATCTTGTTCATGATCTTCGTGCTCTTTCTCATGCTGTACAACCGGTCCCTGTTTACGGATGTCAATAAATTCTTGTTACTTATCATTTGCATGGGACTGAGCCTCGGGCTCGGATCGGTGGTGGCGGTATTGGCGCCTTCGCAGATGGCGCTGGTCCCGATCACCATAACGGCCATGCTGCTGATGGTCTTTTTCGACGAAAGGATCGCCCTGGCCGGTACGTCGGTGGTGCTGCTCGTGCTGACCTACATTATGGGCGGGGCTTTCCGATTTATTCTGATCCACGCCTTCCCCGTGATGATGGCGATCATTTCCCTGAGAATACGGAGGGCCCGCGAAAACGTCCTCCGGCCCCTGCTTTTTGTGCTTATCGGATACTGGATCTCCGTGATGGCGGTCGGCATTTCATCCCTTGACTCCGTATCCAGTGTTCTGAACACACTGGCGATCGCGTCGGGGAATGCCATCGTATCCGTACTGGTCACCAACGGCCTCATGATGGTCATCGAACGGATATTCGGCGTCACCACCACACTTTCCCTGCTGGAATTGTCCGACATGAACCGCCCCTTGTTAAAACGGCTTTCTCTTGAAGCGCCGGGTACGTTCAATCATTCCATCGTGGTGGGGAACCTTCTTGAGACGGCCGCAGAGCAGATCGGCGCGGACAGCCTGCTCGCCCGGGTGGGGGCATATTATCACGATATCGGGAAATTGTCCAAAACGGAATATTACGTGGAGAACCAGGCCGATATCGAGAACAAACTGGACCAGCTGAAGCCGCACATGGCCGCAAAAGTGGTGATAAGCCATGTGCGTAACGGACTTGAGCTGGCAGAAAAAGAAAAACTTCCGGATGTCATCAAGGATTTCATCGCCACCCATCACGGCACGATGACAGTGGATTACTTCTATCAGAAGGCGAAAGAGGAATCCGGCGACGCGACGATCAATGAAAGTGAATTCAGTTATCCGGGTCCAAAGCCGAAGACGAAGGAGACCGGATTGCTGATGATCGTGGAAGCGGTGGAAGCCGCGGTACGGTCCCTGCCAAAGCCCAATGCAAAGAAGATCGAAGCAAAGATCGACGATATTATCAACAAGCGTCTGTATACCGGACAGCTGAACGAGTGTCCCCTGAATTTTGCGGACCTTACGAAGATCAAAAAGGCCATTTATCCCATGCTTGTCGGACTGTATCACGACCGCCTTCCTTATCCCGAAGATAAAGAGGAAAAAAAGGGGGAAGAGCAGGACAAAGGACAAGAAAAAAAGCAGGCGAAAGATATCCGGACGGAGAAGTCCGGGGATGAAAAAGGGGAAGCAAGACAATGAGCAGCCCGGTCCGCTTTTTCAATGAAAGCTCCCTTGCCTTTCCTCTGAAACCGAAGCCTGCGGGAGACCTGTTCCTGAAAGTCATGCACGCTCTCGGCAAAACGGAAATAAAGGTCAACGTCATCGCGAAAAGCGATGAAGCGCTCCGGGACATGAAGCGGGAATATTTCGGGAAAGACGTCTATACGGATGTGATCAGCTTCCTGATCGAAGCAAGCCCGGTCCTCGAGGGGGAGATATACTGCAGCCCCGAACGCATTAAAAAAAATGCGGAAAACTACTCGGAATCCGAGGCCCGGGAATTTGCCCGCATCCTGGTACACGGAGCGGCACATCTCTGCGGCTACAGGGATTACAGTGAAGAGGAAGCACGGGAGATGAAGGCACTGGAGGAAAAATTTCTAACGCAATTCTATGATAACTGATCATGTCAATTACCGTTAATATTATCCTTTTCCTGGTCTTGCTGGTTTTTTCGGGACTGTTTTCCGGGAGCGAAACGGCGCTTTTCGGAACGCGAAAGGAAAGCCTGCGCAAATTGAAAAGCATCGCTTCCCGCCGGACCCTTAAACTTCTGAGCAAGCCGCAGAAGCTGCTTATCTCCATTCTGGTCGGCAACACGCTGGTCAACATCGCCCTGGCGACGATCGCTTCCATCACCACCTATGAACTGGCGCAAAAATACGGGTTTTCCCATCTTGTGACCGCCTTTCTGGAAATCGTCGTCGTCACATTCATATTGCTCATTTTCGGGGAGATCGTTCCGAAGACCATTGCGTTGCGCAATGCGAAACGTGTCAGTCTGGCGATGAGCGCTTTCATCGGGGCCTGTTACGCCCTGTTCTTTCCGCTTACCATTCTCCTGTATTATCTCGGAAAAGGGTTTGAAAAATCCCTGAACGTCAAAGAGGACAGGCTTATTCACAGCGAGGAGGACATCAAGACACTTGTGCAGATCGGGGAGGAACGCGGAGCATTTGAAGAAAAAGAGATCGAAATGATCACCTCCCTGCTGGAATCTTCGGATACCTGCGTACGTGAGATCATGATACCGCGCCCCGATATGGTCTGTGTCGACGCCGGCCGTCCCCTTGAAGAGATATTCAATTTCGTGTGCAGCCAGCGCTTCGCGCGTTTCCCCGTATACAAAAACGATCTGGACAATATCATCGGCTTTATCTTTGAAAAGGACGTACTGCCTTATCTTGACGGAAGGAAGAAGGCCGATCTCGGCGATCTTCTGCATCCGCCGCTCTTTCTGCCGGAAAATTCCAGTGTTTCGTATGCCATTACCCTCTTTCAGGAGAAAAAGACCAAGATCGCGATCGTGGTGGACGAATACGGCGGTACCAGCGGAATGATCACCCTGGAAGACGCCATTGAAGAGATCGTGGGGGATATCCAGGATGAAAATGAAGCGTCCAGCAGCTCCGTGAAATGGTTGACCCGGAATGAATGCGCGGTGAATGCGAGCGTCAATCTTGACGAGCTTAAGGATGTTCTGGGTATCAGCTTTCCCGCGGAACGGGTTTACGATACCCTCGGAGGCTTTGTCATGGACCGTCTCGGGCGCATCCCCGGCAAGCACGACGCCTTCCGTTACAAAAACCATATCTTTATTGTGGATGAGATGGAGCACAAACGGATACAGCGGATCCGGATCATGCGGGCACACCGGAAAAAGCCCGTTGGAAAACAATAAAATGAAGAAGTTTGACGAACTGATCGACCTCGTGCGCACCCTGCGTTCTCCGGAAGGGTGTCCCTGGGACCGTGAACAGACGCCGGAATCCCTTGTCCCGTATTTTATTGAAGAAGTCCATGAGGCGGTCGAAGCGATCGAAGAGGAGGATGCCGGAAAGCTGAAGTATGAGCTGGGCGACGTGCTTTTGCATGTGGTCTTCCAGACCCTTATCGCGGAGGAGCGCAACGCATTCAGCATGGAGGATGTTCTGGAGGGGATCTGTCAGAAAATGCTGAGCCGTCATCCGCATGTGTTCCGGAAGGACCGAGAATACAGTTTCGGGGAAGCAGCATCCCTGTGGGAACGGGAAAAGCACAAAGGATCCCGGAAACATATCCTGGACGGCGTACCGAAACGATTGCCGGAATTACACCGCTCCTTCCGCATGCAGCAAAAAGCC
>JAGYLW010000026.1 GCA_018400915.1 Fidelibacterota bacterium | reverse complement strand
TGCCGCAAACCGGAATGGCGCCGCCGAACCATTCCGGAAGGGTCTCTCCGTAGCATTCCGATGAAGGGCGGACCTCCGGGAGCATGGACGCCGGGATATTGAAGATCTCCAGCAGTTCCCTGTCCCACTTCAGTTCGTGAATATTGTACAGCATGGTACGGGAGGCGTTGCTGAAGTCTGTGATATGCAGTTTTCCGCCGGTCAGCTTCCAGAGGATCCAGCTGTCCACCGTGCCGAAACACAGTTCGCCCCCTTCCGCCCGTTCCCGGGCCCCGGGGACATTCTCCAGTATCCAGTGTATTTTTGTTGCAGAAAAATAGGCGTCGATGACAAGGCCGGTTTTGCTCTTAATATTGCCGGAAAGTCCGTCCGCTTTCAGTTTTTCACAGAGGCCGGACGTACGTTTGTCCTGCCAGACAATGGCCGGGTAAACGGGTTTCCCGCTCCGGCGGTCCCAGACAATGGCGGTCTCCCGCTGGTTGCTGATGCCGATACCGGCAATGTCCTTAGCGGGAAGGTTCCGCTCACGCAGGAGTTTCCGGGTAATGCGCAGCTGGGTTTCCCAGATATCTTCGGGATTTTGCTCCACATGCCCCGGCAAGGGATAATGCTGGGGGAATTCGGACTGCTCGATCCCGGCGACATTCAGCCGGCGGTCAAAAAGCACGGCGCGCTCACTTGATGTTCCCAGGTCAAAGCTCAGAAGAAAAGCACCCATGCCCCCCCCCTCAGCGATGGAGTTTAACCCATTCGTAAACGTCTTCATAAACCCGGTTGCGGTGAGTCTCGTTGGTCAGTTCGTGCCGGGCGCCCTCGTATATTTTCAGGTCCACTTCCTCCAGCTGCAGTTCCCTGTACATGTCCGCCACGCTTTCGGGCCCCTTGCCGAAATCGCCGACAGGGTCTTCAGATCCGGACATGATCAGCACCGGCAGGGTGATGCGGATCCACCGGTTGTGCGTCTTACTGGAAATATACCGCAGGCCGAAGAAGAGATCCTGAAAAAAACCGACGGTGCAGACGAACCCGCAGTAGGGATCCTCGCGGTATGCGTTGACCTTTTCCCTGTCCCGGGAAAGCCAGGCCAGGTCCCCTTCCTCCTCAAAGTGTTTGTTAAAGGAACCGAAGCTCATATTGTCAAAGAACAGGGAAGCTTTTTTTGCCCCGTAGAGCTTCCTGTGAACATATGCCAGCGCATGTCCCGCTGAAAGGGTAAGGGCGCTCTGGTCGCCGGTTCCCGACAGAAGGACACCGTGTATGTCGTCATAAAGGGTGATATAGGTGCGGGCAAGGAAAGATCCCATGCTGTGCCCGAAAAGAAAGACCGGGGTTTTCGGATAATCGTTCCGGATGATCTTTGTCAATTTCCGCATGTCCGTCACAACCTTCACCCAGCCGTTCTCATCCGCAAAGTAGCCCAGCCTGTCAGGGGAGCCGGCCGTTTTCCCGTGCCCCCGGTGATCGTTCGCATAGACCGCAATGCCCCTGTCGCATAAATACCGTGCGAACTCCTCGTAACGGGCGGCATGTTCCGCCATGCCGTGGGCGATCTGGACGGCCGCCAGGGGGGATCCTTCCGGCAGCCAGCAAATGAAGGCGATCTTTGCTCCGTCATCGGTTGAAAAGTAGTCCGTCTTTCTCATGATTTATCCATTCTTAACTTTTTCTTAATTTTTTATTAATTGTCAAAAATAGGGTAAATATTTACCGTTATCAATAGAAAAACCGCGTAATGCGATCATACCGTCAATACGGGAAACCGCAAACCGGCTGAGACGGCGGCTTGACACGAAGCGCCGGATATTTTTTTTACAGGCAGGCGCGAAGAGATTCCTTTTTGTCACATTTTTCCCAGCGGAACTCCGGGCGTCCGAAATGCCCGTAGACCGCGGTTTTCAAATAGCCGGGTTTCCGCAGGTCCAGATGCCGGATGATGCCTTCCGGGGTGAGGGGGAATTCTTTCCTGACAATGTTTTCCAGTTTATTGTCAGTGAGCTTCCCGGTACCGAAGGTATCCACCAGAAGCGAAACGGGTTCCGCTTCGCCGATCGCATAGGCAAGCTGGATCTCGCAACGTCTGCACAATCCTGCCGCAACGAGGTTTTTGGCGATGTAACGCGCCATATAGGCGGCCGAGCGGTCGACCTTTGACGGGTCTTTTCCCGAAAAGGCTCCCCCGCCGTGCCTTGCCATGCCGCCGTAGGTATCCACGATGATCTTTCTGCCGGTAAGGCCCGCATCCGCCACGGGACCGCCTTCCGTGAAGGCGCCGGTGGGATTAACGTGAATATGCGTGTTCCGATCCGTCCATTTGCCGCAGACCGGATGGATGACCTTCGTTATGATATCTTTTTTCAGCGCTTCCTGGGTGACCGATCGCTGATGATGATTTGAAATGACCACGGCCTCGACGCGTGCGGGACAGTTGTCATCGTATTCGACCGTGACCTGCGCCTTTCCGTCGGGGTAGAGGTAAGGGAGTTCCCCGTTTTTCCGGACTTCCGCAAGGCGACGCGCCAGTGCGTGTGCCAGCGATATCGGAAGGGGCATAAGTTCAGGGGTCTCGTCACAGGCAAAACCGAACATCATGCCCTGATCTCCCGCGCCCTGCCGGTCCACCCCCGATCGGATATCCGCCGACTGCTCGGAAATAGCGCTGAGAACACCGCAGTATTTTCCGTCAAAACCCACCCCCCCGTTATCGTAACCGATATCCAGGAGGATCTTCCGGGTGATCGTCTGAACGTCAATATATTCCGCACGGGTGCTGAGTTCACCGGCCACAATGACAAAACCGGTCTTTATAAGCGTTTCGATGGCAACCCGTGAACCGGGGTCCGTTTTCAGCGCCGCATCCAGGATGGCGTCGCTTATCTGGTCGCAGATCTTGTCGGGATGTCCCTCCGTGACGGATTCCGATGTGAAAAAAACCTTTTCCATAATGTTCCCTGCATGTTTTCAAATTGAACGCCGGGTTACGTTGCATTTTTCTGCACGCATCAAGTCTTCTGGTTTTGAAGAGGGGGAAGGTGAACGTTTTGACTCCTCCGGCCCACATCATTTTGCCACCGTGGCGTTACTCGGTTGGCGCCCCGCAAGGGGGACTCTTGATGCGAGAGGGAAGATAGGAGAAATTTTTTAAACCGTCAACATATTTTTTCTGTAGACAGGCACGGGCGGGAAGGATAAGGAGAGGAATGAGAACCCGGGCAAAAAACACCGGGATACTGTTCTCCCGAGTGTCCCGTGCTTTTTCACGCTAACATCCGCCGGCAAAAAAGCGTTGCATTTACAGGTGCTTGCAGTTAAATTTTCAGAGGATAAATGTGAGGGTTTTATTATAACATTGTTTTGTTAAAGGCTTTTGAAAACAGAATGGCACTTCCGGTCCCGCCTTTAGCGAGCAATCTGCCGAACGCTGGAAGCCCGTTCGGTTTTTTTTAGAGGAATAAAGTGGATTATTTTAAGATCATTATTATTGCCGTCATCCAGGGCTTGACGGAGTTCCTGCCGGTGAGCAGCTCCGGGCATCTCGTCCTGGCGGAATATTTACTGGGCTTTGAATCTCCGGGCGTCACACTGGAGGTATTCCTGCATTTCGGCACCTTCCTCAGCGTACTGGTCATTTTCTGGAAAGACATCGTCAGGATCATGATCGCCCTCTTCGGAAATTTCTGGAAAATACGGAAATACCCCGTGCTGATCCGTGAAAATGAAAATTTCGCCATGGGGCTTATGATCGTGCTGTCCATGATCCCGGCGGCACTGATAGGCCTTTTTTTCGGCGACGAGATCGCAGGGCTGTTCGATAATATCTACATGACCGGCATCGCATTGCTGTTTACGGGCACCTTTCTTTTCCTGACCCAGTGGGCAAGGGACATGAAACGCCCGCTGAACGGCTGGCGCGCCCTGCTGATGGGTCTTGCCCAGGCTCTGGCGATCATTCCGGGGATCTCACGCTCGGGGAGCACGGTGTCCGCGGGAATGTTCCTGGGAATGCCGCGGAAGAAAGTGGCAAAATTTTCATTCCTTATGGCGCTGCCCCTGATCTTCGGCGCAGCACTGCTGGAAGCGAAAGATGCCTTTGCCAATGCGGATTTTATCTGGTCTGGCATGATCATCGGGACCCTGACCTCCTTTTTGTTCGGTTACTTTGCCGTGAAATGGCTGATGAAGGCGATCATCAGGGGAAAGTTACATTTTTTCGGCTTTTATTGCCTTGCCCTGGGCTTTATAACACTTATTTTCGGATAAGTCTATGAGCTGGTTCAGCGATTACGGTCATGAGATAACAAGCATTAAGCACGGCGATATCCGCCCCCTGTATTTTCTGTACGGCAACGATATCTACCTGCGCAATACGGCGGTGCGTGAAATACGGAAACAGCTGAAAGCCGGAAAGACCGGCTGCGAATACACGTATATGTACGCGCAGGATATCGGGGCGGACGAACTGCAGAACCTGCTGTTCGGCGTTTCCCTGTTCAGTCCCCTGCGCTGTACGGTCATCCATGAAGTCAAACAGCTTTTACCGTCCGCAAGGAAAGTGCTGAACAGCTATCTGAAAAAACCGGAGCCGGACAATGTGCTGATCCTTACCGCATCCGTATACGAGAAAAGCAACGCGTTCTATAAACGTATTGAATCCTATGCCAGGACGCTGAAAATCAATACGCCTTTTGAAAACGAGATCCCCGCATGGATACGCGGATATCTGGCGGAGTACGGGCGGAAGACCGACCCGGAGGCGATCAGCGAACTGCTTCGGTTCACCGGTGACGATCTCGGTATGCTGAGCAATGAACTGGATAAACTTCACATATACCTTCCCGGGAACAAACCGGTGAGCGGGGAGGACATCCGTTCCGTGAGCGGATATTCCAAAACCTACAGCATTGACGATCTCCTGCAGGCGCTGGGGGTCAAAGACAAAAGCAGGGCGGTGGTGATTTGTAAGAATTTAATTGAAAATGGGGTCAGCGAGGTCTATCTTATCACTGCATTGTATCAGTTCATCTGGAAACTGATCATGCTGAAGGATGAACGGCTTGTTGAACTTCCGGATTACGAAAAGATCATCAAGGTATATAAAGGCAGAAAACTGGAACAATACAAAACTGCGGCAGGGAATTACAAACTCACGGAATTAAAACACGCACTCAGTGCCCTTGCCGGAGCAGACCGGCGCATCAAGACCACGAGCGTTGATCCCCTGAGTAATTTCATGATCACGCTTGAGGGAATCGTCACGTAATGAGCAGAGAAAACATCAAATATACCGATGAAGAACTGATCGCCCGTTTCCAGAAGGGCGATGAACGCGCCTATGTTGAACTGGTCCGGCGCTATAAGGACCGCCTGCTGAATTTTGTTTTCCGTTATCTGAATTCTTATGAGCAGGCGGAAGATGTGGTGCAGGACACCCTGATGAAACTGTATACCAGTGCGCACATGTACCGCGAGATCGCGAAATTCAGCACCTGGATCTTTACCATCGCCGCGAACCTGGCCAAGTCCGAATTGCGGCGGCTGAAACGCCGCCGGGTGATCTCCATCCACAACATGGGGTTTGACGACAAGGAATACGAGATCCCTTCGGAATCTTACGATCCCGAAAAAGAGACCACCTCCGCTTACGGGGAAAAACAGATACAGCAGGCCATTGATACCCTTCCCGATCAGTTCAAGACCGTGATCCTTCTCCGTGAAGTGCAGCAGCTTTCCTACGAAGAGATCAGCCAGATCCTCGGGGTCTCCATCGGGACCGTGAAAAGCCGTATTAACCGCGGACGGCTGCGCCTGCAGAAGCTTCTCAAAGAATTAAAGGAACAATAAAAAGGCCGGAACATTTTACACACTGACGGTTTTATACAGATGTTTGTAAACATGAAAACGGGAGGAATTGCGTATCGATGGATTGTTACAGTTTTGAGAAGATCATCTCTGATTACATTGAATCAAACCTGAACGTAAAAGAACGGCAAGAAGCAAACGAGCACATCGCCCACTGCAAACGATGCAGGGAAAAGCTGGCGGATATGATCAATATCCTCTCCGCGATGAAAACGCTTCCGTGCTGTCAGACACGTTCCGACTTTGAGTCACGCCTCATGGCGCGGGTGGACCGTTACCGGCAACAGAAAGAACATCCTTTTGTTCACATCCTGCACCATTATTCACGGGCAATTTCCGCTGCCGCCGCGGTGCTGCTGATCGCGGCAACATCCCTGTTCGTCTATACTTCCGTTTCGGTCCCGGCGGAATCCGCCACCCTGCCCGCCGCTGAATTCCGCGGTGCCGGGGGCAACGGCAGCGGCCTTCCGGCCGCCGTACTGAACAGTGCGCCGTCGTTCGCGAACACCAAGGCGGAAGCATCACAGCCGGATACGTCCGGGGCGGAAAATCCGGATTATCAGCGACGGATCAAAATGGTGAATGAATAATTCATTTGTATTCCTGCAATTATTCCTTATATTTGCCGGCGAATAATTGAAGCGGAGGTTACTATGGCGAAACCACAAGGTTTTGGAGCAAAAATTGCGCACCGTGAAAAGACAGGGAAAACCTGCCCCGTCTGCGGGCAGCAAATTTCATATGTAAAGCATTATGCGAGCATGAAGCATCCGAGCGGAAATGTCAAGTATAAACAGAAGATCGTGGGAATTTGCGGCTGCAACAAAAAAGAATATTTCGGTTAAAGGATATTCTCTTTACAAGGTCTTTATCACCCCGGCACACGGGGTGATTTCATTTTAAGGCATTTTTCCGCCGCCCGGACCTTTTGCTGTTTTATTATGATGCTTTTTTTCTTATTATTTGAAGATGAATAACAAACGTTTCGTACTCAGCATGGTTGTCGCGCTTTTTCTGCTGTCCTGCGGCAGCCGTGAGCTGAGTGAAGTAAAAAACATATCCGCGCAGCCGGAGACCTACCCCACAAAGAGCATACTGCATTTCATGTACGGAGAGATCTACCGTTCCACGGGGAATTTTCCCTACGCGAACCTGGAATATAAACGAGCGCTGGAGTACGATACCAGTGCAACGATCCTGGCCGCCATCGCCGAAAGTTACCTGCGGATGGGAAAGATTCAGCCGGCAAGGGACTATTTTGAAAAGGCGCTGCAGATAGATCCGGAGGATGCGGCCGCCCAGGACCGGATCGCAGATATTTATATCCGGGAATCCCGTTTTGAAAAGGCGATCCCCGTCCTGCAGCGGCTTCTGGAAAAAGATCCCGGGAATACGGGGCTGCTCCGAAAACTTGCGGAATCGTACCGAAGGAACGGAGACCACGAAGCTTCCCTGGAGGTGCTGGACCGGATCATCGCCCTGAGGCCGGAGATACCCTGGTCGTATATTTACGCCGCGGAGATCATGTTCGAAAGCGGTAATGCCGCCGGTGCGGCGCAATACCTGGAAACCGTCATTCCCATGGTGCCGCCGAACGATGACCTGTATGAATTATGGGTACGTTCCCTTTATGAAAAGGAAGAGCATGAAAAGATACCGGAGGTGCTGAAAGCCTGGATCGAGACCGGGACGGAAGGAACGGGTCCCCATTTAATGTATGCGGACCTGCAGTTCCGGAGCGGGAATGCCGATTCTGCGCGGAAAGTCCTTGCCATGATCGGCGATCGCTGGCGGGAAGACGCCCGGATACCGTATCTGCAGGGTATCGGGGCCATGCTGGAGGAAGAACAGGACAGCGTCTTCTTTTATTTCGAACGGGCGGCGGACCTTCCGGATGCCGGGGATAAGCTTTATTACGATTATGCTCTCTGGTTCTGGGAGCAGGGGGAGCTCGCTTCTGCGGAATATATCGCGGACAGGGCAATGGAGCGATTCGGTCCCGAGGCGCGCTGGCTGCATATGAAGGCCCTGATCGAAAGGCAGAAAGGTGATCTGGAGGCAAGCGGGGACCTTTTGCTCCGGCTGCTGAAAGAGGATCCGGAGAACCGGGCCGCGAGAGAAGATCTTGCCAATATCTATATTGAAAGCGGAAAGCGGGACGCGGCGGATTCCCTGTACCGGGACCTGCTGAACGAAACGCCGGAAGACCCGGCCATACTCAACAACTATGCTTTTTCCCTCGCCCGGATGGACCGGGACCTGAAAAAAGCAATGGATCTTGTCGACAAAGCACTGGAACAGAGAAAGAATGCGGCCTATTGCGATACGAAGGCATGGATACTTTACCGGCAGGGGAAATACCGGAGAGCTTTACGGTGGGTCAACAGGGCGCTGCGGTATCCGGACACCGGCAGTGAGATCTATTTTCACAAAGGCCGCATACTGCAGGTAACAGGCCGTGATGATTCCGCCCGGGAAGCATTCCGGCAGGCCCTTCTGCTTGATCCGGGGAACCGCCTTGCGAAACAGGCACTGGAGGAAATGAAATGAAAGACATATCGGTCATTGTTCCTGTCTACAATGAAGAAGGCACCGTGGAGGAGCTGGTACAGCGCGTCCATGCGGTCTTTGAAGCACAGCATTACGACGGAGAGATCATTTTTGTCAACGACGGCTCCACGGACGCAACCACGGAAAGATGTGAAAAACTGGCGGAAGAAAAAGCAAGCGTCCGCCATGTGCATTTTCACCGGAATAAAGGCAAGGCGGCCGCCCTGCAGGCCGGGTTTGAACTTGCCGAAGGCAGGATCGTCATTACCATGGACGGGGATCTCCAGGACGAACCCGCTGAGATCCCCGCGCTGATCTCCCGCCTGGATGAAGGCTGGGATATCGTCTCCGGATGGAAAAAAAAACGGCATGATCCGGTCACAAAACGCTGGCCTTCGAAACTTTTTAACTGGGCGGCCCGCTGCATGTCCGGCATTAGGATCCATGATTTTAACTGCGGGCTCAAGGCCTACCGTCAGGAAGTGGTGAAAGAGATCCGGATCTACGGGGAAATGCACCGCTGGATCCCCGTGCTTGCCAGGGTGGAAGGGTTCAGGACCACGGAAATACCGGTGACCCACCACCCCCGCACCAGCGGTAGCAGCAAATACGGCTTCAGCAGGGCCTTCAAGGGCTTTTTTGATTTCCTTACCGTCTTTTTCCTGAGCCGCTTCACCCTGCGCCCCATGCATTTTTTCGGCTTTCTGGGACTTCTGTCCGCCGGTGCCGGGGTCATTGTTGAGATCCTGGTCCTGGTATACAAATATGCCTACGGGGACCCATTCCAGTCGCATATGGCCATGCTGATCCTGGGCGTACTGCTGATCGTACTGGGCGTACAGCTCTTTTCCATCGGTCTGATCGGAGAGATGATCGTCTATCAGTCTAAAAAGAAGAAAATGTAATGCAGGATTATCCCTACCGTTTTTCAGTGATCGTTCCGACCTACAACCGGCTTGACGAGCTCCGGGAACTGCTGCCGTCCCTGGAAAAACAGACGTTTTCCCGGGAGCGGTTCGAGGTGATCATTGTGGACGACGGTTCTTCGGACCACACGGAGTCCTATATCCGCGAAAAACAGGAAGAGGGCGGCCTGAAGCTGTCGTTCTTTCGCCAGGATCACAAGGGACCCGGACCGGCCAGGAACAAAGGGATGCAACAGGCAAAGGGGGAGTATTATGTTTTTATCGACAGCGACTGTATTGCCGATGCAAACTGGCTGAGGGCCTACGACGAAGCACTCCGGGAACCGGTTGCGGGATTCGGGGGGCCGGACAAGGTGCGCGCGGATTTTTCCCCTCTGCAGAAAGCTATCGATTATTCCATGACCTCTTTCATTACGACCGGCGGTATCCGGGGATCTTCAGAAAAGAAGCTCTCCAAATATTATCCCCGCAGTTTCAATATGGGTGTGCACGCCGGGGTCGTGAAGAAGATCGGCGGCTTCGGCACCCTGCGTCACGGCCAGGATATTGAATTCACCCACCGGATCAGAGGCCGGGGAAGGACGGTCAGGGTCGGGGGCGCCGTGGTCTTTCACAAGCGCCGCACCTCACTGCGGCGGTTCTTCAAACAGGTTTACAACTGGGGCGTTGCGAGGATCAACCTTTACAAGATCGACAAAGGCATGCTCGAGCCCATTCACTTTTTTCCGTTCCTGGCAACGATCGCCACGATGATATTTTGTATTTTCCTTTGTATCCGGCCCGGTGTCTTATGGCCTCTTCTGCCGGCGGTCTTCGGTGTGCTGCTGCTCATGGCCCTTCACGGCGTCCTGAAATACCGTGATTTGCGCGTGTTTGTCTTCATCCCGCTCGTGGTCCCGATACAGGTTTTGGGATACGGGCTCGGTTTCGGTTCCGCACTGATCCGCAGGGTGATCTTCGGAGGCGGGGAAAAAACGGGATTCGTAAAGCATTATTATCAATAGAGTGGAGGTTTGCAATGCAGAAGAAGCATAGGTCTTATTGGATAAGAATGTCAGTCGTCGCCGGGGTCCTGCTGATCCCCCTCTTGTATTTCTTTTCGCCCATGATCTTCGAGGGCCGGCGTCCGACCGGCGTGGATATCACCGCATCAAAAGCGAAAAGGAACCTCTATGCTTCATATGAGAAAGCAAGCGGGGAAAAGGCGCTGTGGAACCCGAATATTTTTGCGGGAACCCCCCGTTATCCGCGTATCGCCCCGAAACTTATTCACATCGACAGCTTCATCAATTTTGTCGGAAGGCACACCTACAAATATTTCTGGTATTTTCTGATCGGCGGGCTGGGGGTTTTCTTCTTGCTTCGGTACAAGGCCGTACCCTGGTATATTGCCCTGATCGCGGCACTGGCGTTCATCCTTCTTCCCCACTGGATGTCGCTTCTGCATGTGGGACATTTTTCGAAGGTGCGTGCCTTTATGGTCATCCCCTGGCTGGTGCTGAGTTTCCATTATCTCTTCGATAAACGCAGCTGGCTGGCGGTGGGGTGTTTTGCCGCCGCATTTTCCTGGATTACCCGCACCCAGCATTTCCAGGTGGTCTTTTACGGTATCCTTCTCCTGCTCTTCCTTTTTCTTGTGCCGGTCATACGCATGCTTTTCCGCAGGGAGTGGAAAGCCTTCGGGGACCTTGCGATGAAAGTTGCCGCGGGGGTGCTGCTTACCGTTGCCGTTGCAAGCCAGCCCTTTATCAGCCTGGAAGAATACACCCCCTACTCCACCCGCGGCGGGAATGCCGTTCAGATGGAAGCACCGGGGACGGACAGCGGGGACAGCAAAGGTGTCGGGATCGATTATGCGACGCGATGGTCCCTGGACGGAAAGGGCATTCTTTCGTTCGTGATACCGCGGTTTTCCGGAGGACTTTCCCGGGAAGTGTATACCGGGAGCAAATATTCCCGCCTGCAGGGACAGACCGTTCCCGGCTACTGGGGGGAGATGCCCTTCACCCAAAGCTATGATTTTGTGGGCATTATTGTCTTTCTGTTTGCGGTCATGGGCATATGGGTGTACTGGAAAAAGGACGGTTTTGTGCGCGGGCTGACGGTGTTTACCGCCTTCGCGCTGATGCTTGCGCTCGGGCGCCATTTCATGCCGCTGTACAGGCTGTTGTTCAATGTCGTGCCGTATTTTTCCAAGTTCCGCGTTCCTTCGATGATCGTGAACATGATCTTCATTTCGCTCATCATCCTCGCCGCTTACGGCATCCGGGCTGCGATCATGAAGGCCGGCAAAAAGCACTGGAAATTCTTTGCCGGGGTGTTCGGTGCCGGTGCGGCATTGCTCGTGATCATTCTGCTTTTCAGCGGCAGTTTCGACTATGCACGCGCCGGGGAGGCCGCCCGCTACGGTGCTCAGAATATGGAGATCATCCGTTCCGTACGAAAGGAATTTCTGCAGAACGACACCTTAAAGGCACTGCTTTTCTGCCTTGCGGCAGGCGGAACACTGATCGCCTATGCCTTTGAAAAGATAAGGAAAGTCCCCGCCCTTGTCCTGCTTGGCCTGCTGATCGGGCTGGAACTCTTTTCCGTGACGCACCGCGCCTGGGAATACATGCCCCTGGGGAATCCGGACCTCCTGGAGCGTCGCGAATTCCGGAGTTCCGACATTACGCGGTATCTTGAAGCGGAGCCGAAGGATGCGCGCGCCCTTGCGCTGGGACAGGACAGCAACCATTACAGTTATTTTTATCCCACGATCAGCGGATACAGCGCCATCAAGCTTCAGACCATCCAGGACCTGCGCGAGCATTGCCTCTATCACGGCAATCGCATCAACTGGGATATTGTCAACATGCTGAGCGGACGCTACATCATTGCCGCCTCCGAGCTGCAGGAGCCCTTCCTGCATGCGGCCGCCGAAGATGAACAGCGCGGGGAGGTCCTGTATGTGAACGAACGCGCCCTTCCGAAAGTCTGGTTCGTGAAAACAACACGCGCCTTCCCGGACTACGGCAGCATGCTGCGTTACATGAATACCCCGGATTTTGAACCCGCTTCCGAGGTGCTGCTGCTTGAAAAGGCGGCGGAAAGCGCGGAAGCGTACAGCGGGGAAGGAAGCATATCACTGCTTGAATACACGCCGAATACCCTTCGCTACAAGGTGCGCAGCGAAACCCCGCAGTTTGCGGTGTTCTCGGAAATGTATTACCCCGAGGGCTGGAGGCTGCTGAAGGGAGACCGGGAGATCCCCATCCTGCAAAGCAACTACGCCCTGCGCGGCGCAAAGATCCCGGCAGGTGAATATACGCTGACCATGGACTTTCATCCGGATTCCTATTATGCGGGGATGAAAGTGGTCTGGATCGGGAATATCATCATGATCCTGCTGATCGGCGGCTCCCTGCTGTACGGTCACCGCAAAAGGCTTTTTCCCGGCAGGGACTCCGGAAAAGATCAAAGCAGTGCGGAATAAGGGAAAAGACCCCGGATGAACATGAAAAAAGTATTGATCGTCACCTATTACTGGCCCCCCGCCGGCGGTCCCGGCGTACAAAGGGTCCTGAAATTCGCCCGCTATCTTCCGGAATTCGGCTGGGAGCCCCTGATCCTGACAGTGAAGCACGGAGAATACCCCGCACGGGACGAAACCCTGTTGTCCGAAGTGCCGGAGGGGATCCGTGTTTGCAGGGCTCCCGCTTTCGAACCCTTCACCCTGTATAAAAAATTCAGCGGGGACCGCGGCGACGGGACGATCCCGGTGGGGGTGCTTTCCCAGAAGGACCTTCCCCTCAGGAAAAGGATCGCAAAGTGGATCCGCCTGAACCTTGTCGTCCCCGATGCCAAAAGGGGATGGAAACCCGGTGCGCTGAAAGCGGGGCGGAAACTCATTGAGGAAACAGGGCCCGATGTGATCTTTTCCTCCTCCCCTCCGCCGACGGTACACCTGATAGCGGAAAAACTTGCGAAAACGCATGACCTCCCGTGGGTCGCCGACCTCCGCGACCCCTGGTCGAAGATACACTATTATCAGAACAACCGGCTGGAGATCATTCAACGGCTGGACGCCGCCCTTGAACGCAGGACCCTTTCCGCCGCCGGAAACGTGACAACGGTCAGCGAACATTTCGGGGAGCTGATCGGCGCTGAGAAAGACAAACTCGTTATTATTCCCAACGGATACGATCCGGACGATTTTGCCGGCGCGAAAAAGCGGGAAAAGGACCGTACGCAGTTTGTCATATCCCATGTGGGAGGGCTGAACGAGAACCGATTTTATCCGGAGTTTTTCCGGGGACTCAGCGCCTTTGCGGACGAACACCGCTCCGCCGGGACAACAATCAGATGCGTATTTGCGGGAAAGATACCGGAACCGTTCCTGAAGAAGATACGCGATCTGTCGGGGGAAAATGTGATTCTCGTGGCAAAGGGCTATCTGCCGCACCGGGAGGCAGTCAGGGTCATGGAGGGTTCGGACCTGTTACTGCTCTTTATGGAAAGGTCCGGCAATTATTCGGGACATATTCCGGGCAAGCTTTTTGAATATCTTGCAACGGGCAATTATATCCTTGGCGCGGGCCATAAAGAGGGGAACGCATCCCGGATCCTCGGGGAAGCGGGAGCGGGAAAGGTCCTGGGGCGGAAGGATGATTTTAACAGTGCGCTCGGGGAGATCTATGAAAAATGGAAGCAAGGCACCTTGCGGGGCGCGGACACCGCATTTGCGGAACGGTATTCGAGAAAAGCACTGACGGGCCGCCTGGCGGAAGTTCTGGAAGGAGCACAATGGGAATAAAACAATACCTGTTCATGTACGACAAGTTCCGCAGGGACCTCAGGACGCCCCGGGAACGGTATCCCCTCGCAAGGGATCTTCGGTCGGGCACACTGGGGGAATATTACTTTGTGTTCTCGGAGAACCGGGTCCGTTCCGGCGCCGACCAGCCGCTGATCAGCAAGTTTGACGGGAACGGCATCCCCGTCAACAGGACCTACGTGGACGTGACGGATAAGGAATACGTCTATTTTCCCATTTCGATCGGCCAGATGGGGCTTGCAGTGTTCCACACCTACCTGCGGACAAAAAAAGAGGAGGACCGGCAGCGGTTTTTACGTTTTGCAGAGTGGTTTTCGGATGAAAAAAACTATCTGGACAAGGGAAGCGCCGGCATCTTATGGATGACGGACGTTGCCCTGCCGCAGTACCGCAACGACGGTCCCTGGCAGTCCGCCTTTGCCCAGAGCCGGGCCATTTCCATCCTTACCCGGGCATATCAGCTGACAGGGAAAGGGGAATATGCTCTGAAATCAGCCCGCGCCCTTCCCGCCTTCACCACGGAGGTCAGGGACGGCGGGGTGACGAGCTATACGGAATACGGTCCCTTCTATGAGGAATATACCGCCGGGGCGCCCACGCTTGTGCTGAACGGCATGATCTTTGCACTTTTCGGAGTGTGCGACCGGCTGCGCGCTTTCCCGGAAGACCGCCTGGCGGGGCGCATCTTCGATGAAGGCATCCGGACGCTCGAAAAGATCCTTCCGGAATACGACCTGGGTTACTGGTCCAGATACAACCTCTGTGGCGCACCGTGGTACCCGGATGTCGATCCGGCCACCATTGCCTATCAGCGCCTGCATGTCGCACAGCTTGAGGTCCTGTACAGGATCAGCGGAAAGAACACCTTCAGGGAATATGCGGATATTTTCCGCCGGCAGGACACTTTCCGGAATGCGCTGAAAATGTATTCCGTCAAGCGCAGGGCGCTGAAAAGGATCGGCAGGTTATAGGTATTTATATCCGGGGGAATAACCATACAACTTCTAAAGCAGCTTTATTACTTTATTATTATTCATATTTTTTCATAATCAACGCGGATGATCAGGGAAAGATGGGGTTTCCCCGGTAAATATTTTTTTCAGTGCGATACAAAAAATCCCTTGTGCATGAACGATAATATCGCTAAAATTTGGCGGGTGTAATAAAAAATAACGGATAAGTGCAAAAAACATTAAAAAAATAGCTAAGGTTAATAACTAAAGGAGGTTATTTATGAAGAAGCTTGTTGTGGCCGTATTAGCTATTCTTATGATTTTACCGGTTTGCGTTTTCGCGCAGGCGACAGGTAAGGTCGTGGGAGTGGTCACGGACGCCGAGACAGGTGAGCCCCTCGCGGGAGTGAACGTTCTCATAGAGGGAACGGTCCAGGGAGCAGCGACCAATGCTGACGGCTCATATATTATCTTGAACGTCCCGGTTGGAACTTATGATATTTCCGCGTCGATCATTTCGCACCGGAAACTCACGGTAGAGGAAGTCCGTGTGCTTTCGGGCGTAACGACGGAACTGGATTTTGCGCTGGAAGAATCGGTGATCGCAGGTGAGGAAGTCACCGTTATTGCGGAACGCAGGTTGTTCGAGAAAAGCGTGACATCCAGTGTGTCCATGACGACGTCCGACGAACTGGAGAACATTCCGGTCCGCGGTGTGGGAAACGTTATTTCCAACATGGCGGGTGTGGTAACCCAGGACGGGTCCATTCACATTCGCGGCGGTCGTCCCCATGAGGTGAAATTCTATGTCGGCGGTGTCTCGACCTCCGTACCGACCACGAACACCAACGTGATGACGATC
>JAGYLW010000025.1 GCA_018400915.1 Fidelibacterota bacterium | reverse complement strand
GGAAGGCATTCAATCGTCAAACCATGGGGATCCTGAAATAAATTCAGGATGACACGTTGGTGTATTCAGGAACCCTTTCCTCACACGAATTACACGGATTATTTATAATGTCATCCCGAACTGGTTTCGGGATCCCCACTCTCTGACGACTGAGTTCAGCGTTTAGAGTTTCCTGAATAAATAAGCCCCCCGGCTTTCCCTGCATCTTCGCTTCTTAGCTTCTTGGCTTCTCCGCTTACGGGCTTCTCCCCCCGATCCCGTCATTCCAGCACGATGACCGCATTCGCCACACGCCGCTCCCCGTCATGATCGAACCTTCCGTTGTCCGAAGGGCAGTTGACTACCCCGGTCGGCGTTTTGCCGCGGATATACATGGTCGTGGAGCCACCGCCGTCCAGGTTCAGGGCGTCCGTGCATCCGAGGGAATCCATATAATCCCGCAGTTCCGGGATCGTCATTCCCGCGGAATGTTTCGTGCGGCCGTCGACGGTAAGCAGCAGCAGATGATCATTTCCGGTGATGCCGACAGCGGTGCGCGGATGCCGGCGAAGGTTGAAGGGGATGGGATCCAGGTCGCAGTGAGTGTCCCGGTAGATCATCAGGGGTCCGGAGGCCATGACGTCCTTGAAAGCGGGGGAGTACCTCCATCCGCTGTCCGGCTTTTTCAGGATCGTCACCGTTCCGCTGGTATCGAGGGCGTATGCTCCCGAATTGGAAAAGGTATGCCTGTCGTGATTTTCCGCCACCTTCCTTCCGTCAACCTGCAGGTAGACTACCGCTCCGCCCACGCGCATGTCGAAGAAGGATCCGTTCACGGCCGCCAGGGCCTCCCTCTCCCTTGCCATCACCGAGGTTTTGACAAGGGTGTCACGCCGCCAGGCGATATCGATCCCGCCTTCAAAGGCGCTCAGATCAATGTCGAGAATGTTGACGGCGAGCGGTGCGTCCGTGATCTGGCTGCTTCTGATCACCTGCCATCTTATGTGTTCCCCGATATTGCCGGTCCGGTATTCCGGGACCAGCTCGCGCGTGCTGCAGGACACGGCAAAAAACAGCAGTATTAAAATAAAAACACGGCATTGTTTCATATGAACTCCCTTTTTATCATTGGACAGGCGGTTCCGCATAACCCGGTGTGCTTCAGGAACTTTTTATGTCCCGGGATATAACGCCTGTATATATTCATAGAATGCTTCTTCGGACATATTCCTGAGATTCAGCCAGTAGGCGGCGGATTTAAAAGTGCTGAAAATACAGATCTTCAGGGGTTGACCGCGAAGGAGCTCCTGAACGTACGTCGCCAGGACAAAATGCTCCGGGCGGGAAATGAGCACGGCGTGTTTGCGAAAGACCTGAAAGGACATTCCATGATGCACCTTTCTAACATAGGATTTCATTTTTTCCATGTCCAGATTAACATCGGCGTCACGCAAGTCGATAAGCGAGTGAAAATGAGCTTTAAAGGCCGGATCGGCACGGACCGTCTGAATGATCTCCATCAATTTGCCGAAATGTATGGTCCCGGAAACGTATTGCAACACGATTTCCTGCTTATTTAATATCCTGTAATTGAAGAACATAGACCCGCACAGTTTAATCTGACTAGATAATAATAAATTAACACTCTTACTTATAAATGTAATAATATTTGACAACGCCGTCAAGAAAAAGCTGCACATTCCAGAATAAAATCAGGAATTTGACGGCTTTTATCAAAAAATGAATAAGAATATCCGTCTTTTAACGGCGATCTTTGTCCACAGATCAATATTCCCGCTTGTTTATTTTCCCGGGTTTATTTATTTTAGCCCAATAATTCGGAGGACAGGAGATATTATGACCGAAACACAAAAACCGCATTTCTACCCCTTTGCCGGGATCGAGCCCAAATGGCAGAAATACTGGGATGAGCATGAGATCTTCAAGACCCGGGAAGATTCTTCAAAACCGAAATACTATATTCTGGATATGTTCCCGTATCCCTCCGGGAACGGCCTGCATGTCGGTCATCCCGAAGGATATACGGCAAGCGATATTATCGCCCGTTACAAAAGAATGAAGGGCTATAACGTCCTGCATCCCATCGGCTTCGACGCGTTCGGGCTGCCCGCCGAGACCTACGCGCTGCAAACGGGCACCCATCCGCGCATTACCACGGAAAAGAACATCCGGAATTTCACGCGCCAGCTGAAAATGTTCGGGTTTTCCTATGACTGGAGCAGGGTGGTGAATACCACTGATCCCGGATATTACCGGTGGACGCAGTGGATCTTCCTGCAATTATATAAGCACGGACTCGTTTACGAAGCGGAAACCCCTGTATGGTGGTGTGAGGAATTGAAATCCGTCCTAGCGAACGAGGAAGTGGTCAACGGGAAAAGTGAACGCGGGAATTATCCCGTGAAACGCGTCATGCTGAAACAGTGGATGCTGAAGATCACGGCCTATGCGGACCGCCTGCTGGAAGGACTGGATACGCTGGACTGGCCGGCGTCGGTCAAGGAGATGCAGCGCAACTGGATCGGACGCAGTGAAGGAGCGGATATCGTGTTTGAGGTCGAGGGTCACCCGGACGCCTCGCTGAGGGTCTATACCACCCGTCCGGACACGCTTTTCGGCGCGACCTATATGGTCATGTCCCCGGAACATCCCCTCGTGGGAACGATCACGTCGGAGGAAAAACGTGCGGAAGTCCGGGATTACTGTGAAAAGGCGGCCCTGAAGAGCGATCTGGACCGCTTAGAGGACACAAAACGGAAGACCGGTGTCTTTACCGGGGCCTATGCCGTAAATCCCGCAAATCAAAAGAAAATTCCGATATGGATCGCCGATTATGTCCTTATTTCCTACGGCACGGGAGCGATCATGGCGGTGCCGGGGCATGATCAGCGCGATTACGACTTTGCCCGGACTTTTGGCCTGGAGATCATCCCGGTCCTGGAAGGCGGGGATATCTCGGAATCCGCTTATGAAGGCGACGGCGTGCATATCAATTCCGGTTTCCTGAACGGGCTCGGCAAGGAAGCGGCGATCGCGACAATGATCGCCTGGCTTGAGGAAAAGGGATACGGAAAAAAGAGCGTCAATTACAAGCTGCGGGACTGGCTTTTCTCCCGGCAGCGCTACTGGGGGGAACCCATTCCCCTTTATAAAGACGAAGACGGGAACGTCCATGCGGTGGATGAAGACGATCTGCCGGTGCTTCTCCCGGAGGTCGAACGGTTCGAGCCGGCCGGGGCAGGGAAGAGCCCCCTTGCAAATATTCGCGAATGGGTGGAATTCAGGGACGAAGAAGGCAGGACCTGCTACCGCGAGACCCATACCATGCCGCAGTGGGCCGGTTCCAACTGGTACTATCTGCGCTATATGAGCCCGCATTGCGACAAGGCGCCCGTTGATCCCGAAGCGGAAAAATACTGGGGCCAGGTGGATTTCTATATCGGCGGCGCGGAACACGCTGTCCTGCATCTGCTTTACGCCCGTTTCTGGCATAAATTCCTTTACGACATCGGTGCCGTTTCCCATAAGGAACCCTTTAAAAAGCTTCTGAACCAGGGACTTATACTGGGCCCCGACGGTGACAAAATGAGCAAGTCCCGGGGGAACGTCATCAATCCCGACGACGTGATCCGCGAGTACGGCGCCGATTCCCTGAGAATGTACGAGATGTTCATGGGCCCCATCGAACGCGCGAAACCCTGGTCCGAGGAGGGCCTGGGCGGCATACACCGTTTTCTTAACCGCATCTGGCGCATCTATACCGGCGCGGACGGAAAAATGAACCCGCAGATCTGCGATGCACAGCCCGGAAAGTCCTTTGAGAAGGCGTATCACAAGACAGTGAAGACCGTGACGGAACACATTGAAACGGCGCGTTTCAACACGGCGATCAGCCAGATGATGGTCTTCATCAATGAATGCTACAAGGAGAAATCCCTGAATATCAGCATGATGAGCAACTTTATAAAGATGCTCAGCACCTTTGCACCCCATATAGCTGAAGAGCTCTGGGAGATTACGGGCCATAAAAGCGTCCTGAGCTATGCGGCCTGGCCGGAATACGACACTGAGAAGGCCCGTGACGAAGAGATCGAATATCCGGTGCAGATCAACGGCAAAGTGCGCTTCCGGCTGACGGCGGATGCGGAGGCCAAGGAGGAAGAGATCCGGGAGCTGCTCTTCGCTCACGAAAAGTTCGGGCACTATACCCGCGACAAGGAGATCGTCAAGATCATTGTCGTGCCGAAGCGTATCGTGACCCTGGTCGTAAAATAACGAGATAACACATATCAGAAGGGGAGAGGCGTCGCAAGCGGCGCCTTTTTTGTTTAGAGATGCAAATCCATGCCGGTTTAGGGTATCCCTGCCACTTCATAACTCATATATCATATTGAATATCAGAGGCATACCTATCTTAGCTGAAGTTTTCTCTCAGATCCGTTGGTTTACATAATATACATTATGGGTAGTATTCGGGATGCGGTTTTTACGTCGGGGTTTTAGTACATCGCGGGGATTCTCATCCTGTGCTGTGAGATTTCGTTTATAATATCCTTTGACGTTTGCGTTTCGTAACGCCTCTGCTCCCGGAAGTCAAAGACCGTATTTTTTTCCTGATTCCGGATGCCGTCCTTCAGTGGATGCGTGATGATAACCTCAATACGGGTTTTCCAATGCCCGGCTCACGAATTTATACTTTTTATTTTATAAAAAAATCACTATAATCCGTACGGATAAGGAAAATACGACCATGATCGGACGTCATATACTGGAAATCCTCCTCTTGTCGGTGCTTCCCGGCTTATTGTGGATACGCTTTATCTATCGTACCGATCTTTATGCACCCGAACCTAAACGGCTGATAATCAAGGCGTTCGTTATTGGTGCCCTAACGGTCTTCCCCGCCGTCCTGCTTGAGAGGTTCCTGGACCCGGGTTCGGGGATCTCCATGGCCGTCCTTACCGCCCCGGTGGTGGAAGAATCACTGAAATTCAGCGTTTTTATGATCTTCTTTTATCATCACCGCGATTTTGACGAGCCGCTCGACGGGATCATCTACGCCTGTTCGATCGCCCTGGGTTTTGCCACCCTGGAGAATATATTCTACGTATTTTCGGCCTATGAGTATGAACGCCTTTACGAAGTGGCGGGACTGAGGGCCTTCTTGTCCATTCCGGGCCATTTCCTTTTCTCTTCGCTCTGGGGCTATGCCGCCGGCATCGTCAAGTTCCGTCTGCGTTCCGGCGCGACCCTGGGCGCGGGGCTCCTGGGCGCCATTCTTTTACATGCCGGTTTTAATTTCACGGCCGTTTTTTCAGCCTGGGGTTCTTCCCTCTTCATTGTGATCTTTTCCGTCTACGGATGGGTCCTTTTCTCCCGCCGTCTGAAAGAACTTCAGGAAGACAGCAAGGACCGGAAAGAGGATCTCTGAGCTCAGAGACGCGATCGATGTGATAAAAATGAAGGAATAAAGAGGCAGGTGACGATCCGGAGTATTAATATTTCTTATCGATCTGCAGCACGGCGTAGAAGGCTTCCTGCGGGATCTGGACGGCGCCGACCTGTTTCATGCGTTTCTTGCCTTCCTTCTGGCGTTCAAGCAGTTTTCGCTTTCTGCTGATATCTCCGCCGTAGCATTTGGCCGTGACATTCTTCCGGAGGGCCTTTACATTCTCCCGGGCCAGGATCCTGGAACCGACGGCGGCCTGGACGGGCACCTCGAACTGGTGCCGCGGGATCAGGCTGCGAAGCTTGACCACCAGTTCCCTGCCCTGATACGGCGCATCCTCCCGGTGGGTGATCAGTGACAGGGCGTCCACGGGCTCTCCGTTGACCAGGATATCCAGTTTTACCAGGTCCGCCGGACGGTAGCCGAGATATTCGTAGTCGAAGGAGGCATAGCCCCGGCTGACGGTCTTGAGCTTGTCGTAAAAGTCAAAGACGATCTCCGAAAGCGGGATCTCATAGAAAAGCTGCACCTTGTTCATGTCCAGATAATGGGTGTTCTTGTAGATCGCGCGCTTGTCCTGGGTGAGTTTCATCAGTCCCCCGATAAAATCCGGCGGCGTAAGGATCTCCGCCTTGACGTAGGGTTCTTCAATGCGCTCGATATCCCCCGCTTCCGGCATTTTTTCGGGCGTATCGACCTTCACCATTTCCCCGTTGCGCAGGTAGGCGTGATATTCCACGTTGGGCACGGTGCTGATGATCTCCTGCCCGAATTCACGGTCCAGCCGTTCCTGCACGATCTCAAGATGCAGCATGCCGAGGAATCCGCAGCGAAAACCGAAGCCCAGGGCGTCCGAGGACTCGGGCTCAAAGTGAAGTGAAGCATCGTTAAGCTGCAGTTTTTCAAGTGATTGCCTCAGCTCTTCAAAGTCATCGTTCTGCACGGGATACAGCCCGGAAAAGACCATGGATTTCATTTCCCGGTAGCCGGGAAGCGGTTTGGCGGCGGCGTGTTCGACCGTGGTGACGGTGTCCCCCACCCTCAGGTCCTGGATGTTCTTGATCTGCGCAACAATGTAACCCACATCGCCGCTGCGGAGTACCCCCGCCTTTACCCGTTTCAGATGAAAGTGTCCCACCTCGGTGATCTCATATTCATTCCGGGTCGCAAAGGATCGGAGTTTCTCGCCGGGACGTATTGTCCCTTCCATGATCCTCACATAGGGTATGGCGCCGCGGTAGCTGTCAAAGACGCTGTCGAAGATCAGGCCCCTGACCGGAGCATCGTCCCGGACCGCCGGCGGCGGTATGCGCCGGATGATGGCTTCGAGGAGCGTGTCAACACCCCGGCCGGTCTTGGCGGAGGTCAGGATGATATCTTCCTCTCCGCACCCGATCAGGTCCATGATCTGCTCTTTTGCGGATTCGATCTGCGCGCCGGGAAGATCGATCTTGTTAATGACGGGAATGATCTCAAGTTCGTTCTCCAGGGCGAGAAAGGTGTTGGACACCGTCTGTGCCTCGATCCCCTGGGAAGCGTCCACCAGAAGGAGCGCTCCCTCGCAGGCGGCGAGACTGCGGGAAACCTCGTAACTGAAATCCACATGCCCGGGGGTATCGATGAGATTTAAAATATACTGTTTCCCATGGAAATGATAAAGCAGGCGGATGGGATGCGACTTGATCGTGATCCCCCGCTCACGCTCCAGGTCCATGTCGTCCAGGACCTGCTCTTTCATCTGAAATTTCTGCAGGGTGCCGGTAATCTCCAGCAAGCGGTCCGCCAGGGTGGATTTACCGTGATCAATATGGGCAATGATGCTGAAATTTCGTATCGTGCTTGTCATAGGCAGAATATAAAATAAGACATCTGAAATACAAACAAAATCATGAAGCTTGTCGTTCCGCGCTTTCTTGTGTTGCAGAGACGCCGGAATAGTAATATATTTCAGGACGAATGCTTTTTAAACCGTTGTTCCGGGACACATGAACCTTAAGAAATATTTACTTCTGCTTTTTCCGGTCTTTTTCGCATGCGTGGTTGCGGAGGCAACCCCTAATTGTTTGTATTTCAACGGGAATGACCAGTATGTCCGTATCGCGAACGATCCGCTGAAACTCAGCAGGTACATGACCGTGGAATTCTGGTTCAATGCGGACAGCTTCATTCAGGGCGCCGGCATGATCGATAACGGAACGGAAGCCCCCGGCGGGGTATTCACGGGATACAGCGTCTGCACCGCGGCTCCGGACGGTATCGTCATCCGTATCGGGAACGGCATAGAGGAAGTTTCCGTCGCGCTGGACAGTATTGCCGCCGGCCGGTGGCAGCACCTGGCCTTTACCCTTGACCGTTTCAAGAACGATGACAATATCGTCGTCTTTCTCAACGGGAGGGCGGTGAAAAAAGCCGATTGTCTGCTGCGCCCCGAATATCCCTCCTCCTCTGATCCCTACGGTTTCTTTATCGGGAAATACCGCAGCGGCGTGCGCGATGTCTTTTACCGGGGAAAGATCGATGCACTGAGGATATGGAGTTATGTGCGCAGCAATGAGGAGATCCGCAGGCATGCCACCGGGAAGCCCGATCCGGACGATACGCGGCTCAAAGGGTATTATCCGTTCGATCAGGACAGCGGAGACACATTGACGGATCTCAGCGCTTCGGAAAATCACGGCGAACTCGTCAATATGGACGGGGATGCCTGGACACGCTCCTTTGCGCAGCTCCTGACCACGGAACCGTCCGACGTCTCCTTCCGCCGGATCGTGTGTTCCTGGGACGCGAGCCCCGATTACGCCGCCTTTACCGTGGACGTCTCCCGGGATGCGGATTTCTCCGCCTCGATCCCCGGTTTCCCGCTTGAGGACATAAGTACCCGTTATTGCATTCTCGGGGACATCGATCCCGGCACGTATTACTACCGCGTAAAAGGCCGGCACAGCGATATGAAAAGGTATTTCCTTCCCTGGACCGCGGTCCGCTCCGTTTCCACCGTGACGGATGCGGCGACGCCGGTGGAACTTTCCCTGTTCACCGCCGAATGGGAAGATCCCTGTGCGGTGCTGCAGTGGAAAACGGAAAGCCAGACCGAGAATGCCCTCTTTATCCTTCAGCGCAGAGAAGGGAACGGGCCCTGGACGGACATTCACCGCCGCAGGGGCGGCGGCACCAACAACGAAAGCCGGACTTACCGCTATTGCGATGCCGGCGTGCTTCCGGGAAGCACCTACCGCTACCGCCTGAAGGAGATCTCCTATTCCGGGACGGTTGGCACATTGGCGGAATGTACGCTCGGTATTCCCGTAAAAACATCCGCTCCCCCGCCCCGGTTCCTTGCCGGTCCCGTGCATCCCAATCCCTTCAATCCGCGGATACGTATCGATCTCCGGGTAATGGAGGAAAACGCAATGCGCCTTTCCGTCCATACCCTGAAAGGTGACTGCGTGGCCCGTATCGCTGAAAAGACATACCTTCCCGGTGAACACAGCGTCACCTGGAACGCCGGACAGCTGCCGGCCGGGGTCTATATCCTGCGGATACAGGGAGAAAGGCGAAGCGAATCGCACAAGATCCTGTATGTGAAATAATCTCAACCATTCCCGGACCGTCTTCCGCAGAGCTTTTGCCCGCTTTTCCCGTATCGCGGTGTTCCCTATTCCCTGCGTCGCATTTTGTGGAAAGAAGCTCTGTATATGAATGATAATCAATAACATCAATGACTCCTTCCGGGCTTGACGACCGCAGCGGGCAAATATTCTTTTCCTTCCGCATGGACAATAAAACCCTTATATTCCTGCGATGAAATATTTGCACCAGGAGAAGACCTTTCAGAAAGCGCGGGATTTCAGTGCCTTCCTCAACAGGGGTGAATTCCGGGCCATCCCCGATATTGACGGCACCCGTGATTACCTTTCCAGGATCGACGTGTATGCCGCCGGCCTCTATATCGGGAAGCTCAACGTCTATTACAGCCCGAAAAAAAACCGGTACAGTATCACCACGCAATCCGTGACGGTTCCCTCCTACCGGGACGTGCTGCAGGAACAATGGCAGCAGTTCCTGGATACAAAGCACCCCTCTGACGACAGGCTGTGCGCATATGTGGACGGTTCTTTCATGAACGGCTGTGTCGGTTACGGCGCCGTGATCGTTCAGAACGGCAGGGTCCTGCATGAGATAAGCGGCTGTATGACGGAGGACTACAATTCCCTGCGGCAGATCGGCGGAGAACTGAAAGCGGTGCTGGAAACCGTGAAATGGTGCAAGGACAGAAAAATAAATACCGTGCATGTGTTCTACGATTATAAGGGCATCGAAATGTGGGCCACCGGCAGATGGAAGGCAAAGAAAGCGCTTACGCAGGCGTACCGGGATTATATGGCCCGGCAGGACATCGGTATCCGTTTTCACAAGGTCGGCGCGCACAGCGGCGACCGCTGGAATGACTACGCGGATAAACTGGCAAAAAAGGGGACGGAAAAGCGGAACGCGGAAAACACCACCGTATCATGATAAAAGACTCCCCCTGTTCCCGGAGACACCATGACAAGGATCAATAAGAAATTCAAAGTCCGTTCTGTGTTCGAACCTTCCGGCGACCAGCCTGAAGCCATCAACGCGCTTGTCGGAGGGCTGAACAACGGGGACCGTTTCCAGACCCTCCTCGGCATCACCGGCAGCGGGAAGACCTATACCATGGCAAAGGTCATTGAATCCGTACAGAAGCCGACGCTCATCATTTCGCACAACAAAACCCTCGCCGCACAGCTTTACGGGGAATTCAAGGCCTTTTTCCCGGAGAATGCCGTTGAGTACTTCATCTCCTATTATGACTATTACCAGCCGGAAGCCTATATCGCCACGACGGACACCTATATTGAAAAAGATTCCGACATCAATGACGAGATCGAGAAACTGCGGCTGAAAGCGACCTCTTCCCTGCTCGGACGGCGTGACGTGATCGTGATCGCCTCCGTATCCTGTATCTACGGCCTGGGTTCGCCGGAAGATTATGAGAAACAGATCATCGTCCTGCACCAGGGTGAAACGGTTTCACGCAAAGCGCTCTTCTCACGGCTGGTGGACATCCACTACACCCGCAATGACATCAGTTTTTCACGCTCCACCTTCCGCGTGCGCGGAGAAAGTATTGAGATCTACCTGGCCTACGCTGACGAGGTCATCCGCCTGGAATTCTGGGGGGATGAGATCGAGAGTATTCACCTGCTCGAACCGCTGACCGGGAAAGTGCTGAAGAAACTCGAATTTGCGGTGATCTATCCGGCCCGGCATTTCGTCACCGACGATAAAAAGGTGAAGATCGCGATCAAAAACATCCGCAGCGAACTGAACGAACGGCTCAGGGAACTTCGGCAGAACGGAAAGCTCCTGGAGGCGCAGCGCCTTGAACAGCGGACGAACTATGACATTGAAATGATCCAGGAGCTGGGCTACTGCTCGGGGATCGAGAACTACAGCCGGCACCTGACCCTCCGCAAGCCCGGCGAACGGCCTTTTACACTGATGGATTTCTTTCCGGAGGATTTCCTGACCATTATCGATGAATCGCATGCGACCATCCCCCAGATCCGGGCCATGTACAACGGCGACCGTTCCCGGAAGGAAGAACTGGTGGAATACGGTTTCCGGCTCCCCAGCGCCTTTGACAACCGTCCATTGAAATTCCCCGAGTTCGAAAAAATGCTCAATCAGACGATCTTTGTGTCGGCGACACCCGCCGACTATGAGATCGACAGGTCCGAGGGCATTCTCGTCGAACAGATCATACGCCCCACGGGACTGCTCGACCCGCACATCGAAGTGCGTCCCACCGAAGGCCAGATCGACGACCTTATCCATGAGATCCGCATCCGCGTGAAAAAAAAGGAGCGCGTGCTTGTGACCACGCTCACCAAACGCGAATCGGAGGACCTTTCCAGCTATCTCAAGAACCTCAATATAAAGGTCCGCTATCTGCATTCCGAGATCGACGCCCTGGAACGGGTCGTGATCCTGCGCGAACTCCGCACGGCGGCCTTTGACGTGCTCGTGGGCGTTAATCTCCTTCGCGAGGGCCTTGACCTGCCGGAGGTGTCGCTGGTGGCCATCCTGGGAGCCGATAAACAGGGTTTTCTCCGTTCCGAGCGCTCACTCTTCCAGATCGCGGGACGCGCATCGCGGAATGTCGGGGGGATGGTGATCTTTTACGCTGACAAGACCAGCGAGGCGATGCAGCGCGTTATCAATGAGACCAACCGCCGCCGCGCCCTGCAGATCGAACATAATAAGAAGCACGGCATTGAACCGAGAACGATCTATAAGAGTGCAGAGGACATCCGCAGTGTTACCTCCATCGCCGATTTCCGGCCGGATTTCGGCCGGAATGACGAGCCCCCGCTGAAAAAGGACAAGCTCTCGAAATTCGAGACCATCGACATGATCGAAAAACTCACCCTTCAAATGAAACAGGCGGCGGAAGCGCTTGAATTTGAAAAAGCCGCCGCATTGCGCGATGAAATACTTGAACTGAGGAAAAATAAATCATGATTTTTAAACCATTTTATTGCATTTCAATAAACTTTTTTATAGCTTTTCCTGTTATTGAGATTAAGAATCATAATTTTTGAAATGAGGAGTCAATAATGTTAAAGAAATTTTTTATCTCGCTGCTCTGGGTATTGCTCTTCGCTGGACTGGGCGCAATGTATTACTACCAGACGACCTTTGACAGCCGCCTGAAGGATACGAACGCCCGTGCGAAGTCGATCGAAGACAAGTACCAGGTATATTCGGATGATCTGCATGATTTTGACGTACGCCTTATCGGCCATAGAAAACACATTAATCAGAACAGTCAGCGCTTCTTCGGCCTGAATGAGGACCTGGAGGACTTCAGAGAAGAGCATTCCAGTGACATGTTCTACGTAAATGCCCGCATCGATTCGCTCGGAAGCATCGTCGAGTCAAATCTGCTGGCCCTGCGCAACCGCATTGACGATGTAGACCGCAAGGTCAGCACTCTCCGCCGTACCGTGACCCAGAACAACGTCCGCGCGACCCAGCAGATACAGGACCTTTCACGCGAGATCCAGAAACTGCAGACCGAAGTTGCCGAACTTGACTCCATCAAGCAGAACAAACGCGGTTTCCGTTAAACACAAAGATACAGATACAACACCGCCCTGGCTTCAGGGCGGTTTTTTTATGCCCGTACTTTTCATGGCCGCGGGATGTAAATGTCATTGCATTTTTTCGTGCAGGGACGTATTTTATAAAATACAATACATAAGCCAATAAAGAGGAAATACTATGGCCGGACACAGCAAATGGGCGAACATAAAACACCGGAAGGCGGCGCAGGATTCCAAACGCGCAAAGGTCTGGACGAAGATCCTGAAAGAGATCACCGTTGCCGCAAAGGTCGGCGGGGGCGAACCCGACACGAATCCGCGGCTGCGCACAGCGGTCATCGCCGCAAAAAACGCCAATATTCCCAATGATACGGTGACGCGTGCCATCAAAAAGGGAACGGGCGAACTGGAGGGCGTTAATTACGAAGAGGTCGTCTATGAAGCCTACGGGCCCTTCGGTGTTGCGCTGATGATCGAGGTGCTTACGGACAACAAACAGCGTACCGTCGCGGAGATCCGCCATCTCCTCTCCAAGTACGGGGGAAATCTCGGTGAGAACGGTTCCGTATCCTGGAATTTCACCCGGAAAGGGAATATCATCGTTTCCGCGGAGAATACCGACGAAGACGCGCTGATGCTCACGGCCCTGGATGCCGGCGCCGAAGATGTGGTGAACGAGGGCGAGACCTTCAGTGTCCTTACGGAACCCTCCGCATTTAACGATGTTCATGAATCCCTCAGGGAACATTACAACATTGAACATGCGGACATCGAAATGATGCCGGGGACCACCGTCACGATCGGCAATGAGGAAGATGCTGACAAATACATGAAACTTCTTGATATCCTTGAAGATCACGACGATGTGCAGAAAGTCTGGGACAATTCCGAGATCCCGGAGGATATCATGGAAAAGCTCAACGCATGATCATCCTTGGCGTAGATCCCGGCCTGAACGTCAGCGGCTACGGTATCATTCTTCTTGACCGTTCCCGCATACGCTTTGTGGCGGCAGGGGCGATCTCCACTTCCAAAGCCAAATCTTTCCCTGAAAAACTTGCCATCCTTCACAGGACCTGCACAGAGATCATCGACGATCACAAGCCGGATGTCTTTGCGATCGAAGAGACCTTCTCCAATATCAATCCGCGCACATCCCTCAAACTCGGGCATGCACGCGGCGTGCTTATCCTTGCCGCGGAGGAAAGGAACTGCCCCGTATTCGAATATCCCGCAACCATGGTCAAAAAAGCGCTCACCGGCGTGGGCAGCGCTTCGAAAGAACAGGTAAGGTACATGGTAATGAAAATGCTGAAGATACAGGAACTGACGGGAAGTATGGATGTGACCGATGCCCTTGCGGTGGCCATCACCCATTATCATCAAATCCGTTTTAATATCCTGAAAACCGGGAGGCAGGCATGATATATTTCATCACGGGCCACGTCGCGGAGAAACACACCGACAGCGTGGTCGTCAGTACCGGTCACATCGGACTGCAGTGCAATATCACCCTTCACACCTTCGACAAGCTTCCTGCCGAAGGGAGCCCCTGCCGCCTGCTCACCTACCTGCACGTCCGTGAAGATATCCTGCAGCTCTACGCTTTCGCCGAGGAAGACGAGCGCGAAATGTTCTTTAAACTGATCTCCCTGTCCGGTATCGGACCGAAACAGGCGATCAACATCCTTTCCGGTATCACGCACCGGCAACTGACGGAATATATCCTTCAGGGCGATGTGGCGGCCGTCAAGCGGGCTCCGGGCGTGGGAGACAAGACCGCACGCCGGATCATCCTTGAGCTCAAGGAGAAGATCTCCGACAATGAGGTAACGTCTCTCAGCGGCATTCCGGCCGATTCCCCGCTTTCCGCCAATCTTCAGGATGCCCTGCTGGCGCTGGAGTCTCTCGGCTATAAGAAAACCCATGTACGGAATTTCTTTTCCAAACACATCAAGACCGATGAGGACCTAAGCACACAGGATATCATCAAACGCTTTTTAAATCTTCAGAACAAAACGTAGGAGGTTCTTTATGTTAATGGAACTGCTTCTCAGGAACCGCAGCTACCGGCGTTTTGAACAGAAGCCGGTGATGAGCGTGGAGGACCTGAAAGACCTTGTCACGGCGGCACGCCTCTCCCCTTCCGCCCGGAACGACCAGCCGGTGAAATTCATCCTCCTTCATTCCCGCAAAGCCTGCGACAGCATTTTTCCCTGTTGTTCCTGGGCGGGATATCTGAAAGGCTGGCAGGGACCGGCAGAGGATGAGCGTCCGACTTCCTATATCATTGTCCTGGGTGACACGCAGATCTCCGAAAAGTTCGATACCGACGCAGGGATCATGTGTCAGAGCATGTTGCTCACGGCCGTGGAAAAAGGGTACGGCGGCTGCATGCTGGGATCGATCGACAGGAATGTCATCCGAAGCTCCTTTGCCATCAGCGACAGATACATTATCCGTTATGTCCTGGCTCTCGGCAAACCCTCCGAGAAAGCGGTCGTGGAAGCGATGGAAAATGGCGATACGCATTATTACCGTGATGAACAGGACGTGCATCACGTTCCCAAGCGCGGACTCCGGGAACTTATCGTTGGTATTCACTGAAAATGAATGCTTGCGAAGGATATTGGCAAGACCGGTTTATTGTTGTATATTTTTGTGTTGAAAAATTCATATAAAAGTCAAGGGGTGCAATATGCATAAGAAACTGTTCATTCCGGGACCGGTGGACGTCCGGGAAGAGATCCTGAAAGCCTTTTCCACACCGATGATCGGACACCGGACCAGGGATATTTCCGCCCTGCAGGAAAGTATCTCCGATAAGCTCCGCCGGCTCTTTTATACGGGAAATACGATCCTGCTCTCTTCGTCCTCGGGTACCGGTCTGATGGAAGGGGCGATCCGTTCCTTCACCGCCCGCCGGGCGGTAGTGTTTTCCGTCGGTGCTTTCGGGAACCGCTGGGCCCAGCTTGCTGAAGCAAACGGCGTTCCGGTCGACAAGGCGGAAGTGGAATGGGGCACCCCTACCCTGCCGGAGACCGTTGACAAATATCTTGCCACGGGAAAATACGATGTTTTTGCCGTGACCCATAATGAGACGTCAACCGGCGTGATGAACGACCTCGGGGCCATCGCCGAAGTCCGGAAAAAATATCCGGAAGTGATATGGCTTGTGGATGCCGTTTCTTCAATGGGCGGCGTGAAGATCGAGGTCGACAAACTCGGGATCGACGTCTGCATCACCTCCACACAGAAATGCCTCGGGCTCCCTCCGGGAATGTCCTGCGCTTCCGTGACCGACCGCGCCATTGAATACGGGAAGCAGGTGGAACAACGGGGATTTTATTTTGATTTCCTGAAACTGTATAAATTTGTGAAGGAAAAACCTTACCAGTATCCCACCACTCCCAGTATCCCGCACATGTTCGCACTGGACAAACAGCTTGACTACATCCTGAATACCGAAGGTCAGGAACGCCGTTATGAACGTCATGAAAAAATGGCGGAGATGGTGCGCAGCTGGGCCGTGGATTCCGGCTTTGCATTGTTTGCCGCGGACGGCTATCGATCCAATACGGTAACAACGATCCGGAACACAAAGGAGATCTCCGTGGCGGACCTCAATAAGCGCCTCGGTGAAAAAGGGTATATGATATCCAACGGGTACAAGAACCTGAAGGAAAAGACCTTCCGCATCGCACATATGGCGGACCGTCAGCCGGAAGAACTGCAGGCGCTTCTTGACCTGATCCGTGAGATGATCAAGTGACGCTGAGCTGTTGATTTGTTAATTTGTTAATTTGTTAATTTGTTGTTGAATTGTTGAATTGTTGAAGCGTTGAATCGTTGAGACG
>JAGYLW010000024.1 GCA_018400915.1 Fidelibacterota bacterium | reverse complement strand
TGGGGGCTGTATTTCTTTTGTTTCTTTTCTTTGGACAAGCAAAGAAAAGAAAAAAAAACAGTTTACTACTTACTGATGACGGGCCCTCACCGCCGGACCCATCCGCCGTTCTTCCCGATCAGTGTATTCAGCTTTTTAAAGATATCCGTATTGTCGTAGTAGCCGTCAAAGCGCTCCGCTCCGCTGCCGAAAGCCCGTACCGGCACAGGGACCCCGGTATGCGAATAGGTCGTCCATCCGATACCCGCTTTCCGGGAGAGGGTGCGGCTCACCGTGACCATGAAGGGATCGTAGCTGCCGTAGGCGATGTATTCCAGCGGGTTTTCACGGTCCCTTACCGAAAAGGATTTTTCATACGCCGTTAACAGATCCGCCATTTCATATTCATTCAGTCCCAGGCCTTTCTCCGCATCGCCGAGGCCGGTCTGCGTGCGAACGAATTCAAAGGCCCAGTCCGCATTCTGCCGGACGGAATCGGGGCCGTGCTCATTGATCATTACGTCCCGGATATTCCGGAACTCCCGCGTCAGTTCCGTGAAGGAGCCCGTCTGCCACTGCAGTTTGCTCAGGCCGAGATCATTGTCCCCGTAGCTGGTGCCCATGCTCATGCCGCCGGTCTCATGATCGGAGGTGACAAGGATAAGGGTGTTCTTTTTATGTGCCTCGTAAAAATCAAGGGCGACCTTCACCGCTTCGTCAAAGGCAAGCACTTCCTGAATGCAGGTGGCGGCGTCATTCCCGTGGCAGGCCCAGTCGATCTTTCCGCCCTCCGCCATGATGAAAAAACCGTCCGGATTATCCAGCAACGCGATCGCTTTTTCAAGCATTTGTTTCAGGGTAATGCTTCCCTCGTCCCGGTCGATGCTGTAGGGCATCGCGAATTCGACGTTCGTGTCCGGATGGATAAAGATCACTCTTCCCGCCCCGGGTTCGAGATAGCGGAAGGCCGTGGAATTCTCCGCATAGACGAAACCGTTCCGTTTCGCCAGGTCGATGATGTTCGTCTTATCCTTCCCTGCCGGATCCCCGGGCTGCCGGAACCGGGCGCCGGCAAAAAAATCAAAGTCCGAATTTGCCAGCTGCCGGGCGATCCCGAAGTAGTTGCCGCGGTCCGGCTGATGGGCGTAAAATCCCGCAGGCGTTGCGTGATCGATGCTCACCGTACTGAGAATGCCCACCTTCATGCCGCTTTCCTTGGCGATCTCCGTAATGGATCTCAGGGGGTAGCGGTGTTCCGCATCCATACCGACCGTACCGTTCAGGGTCTTGACCCCGGTTGCCATCGCCGTCACGGCGGCCCCGGAGTCCGTGATATACCGGTTCTTTGAATAGGTCGTGGCAGACCCGCTGACCGGAGCAAGGTTCATCGCGAGGGGGACAATGCCGGAACGGTCTTCCATCGATGCAAGATACCGCTCCGCAGCGTTCATCTGCACCGGTCCCATCCCGTCGCCGATCAGCAAAAATACGTATTTGGTCTCCTTTTCACCGCATCCCGCGAAAAGGAAGACTGCCAGGATCACGGTAAAAACGTACTGGCTCCACCTTCTTAACATGTTCTGTCCTTCGTTTGTCAATGTAACACCGTCAATAATACTTATAAGTATTCAAAGTATCAATTAATATTCACAGCAATTTCACGGTCCGCCGCGGAAGGTCCGCCCGGACTGAAAAATACAGGTTTCACCATGGACGGCACGTTGCGCATCCGGAATCCCGGGATCCAAGGACAATGCATATTCGGCGCTTCGGGGATATTTTTTCTTTTTATAAAAAGGATAATTGTCATACATTCCCGGAGCAAACGGAGACAATATGTTCGAAAGCTGGAAGGAAATACGGAAGTACCGCAAGGAAAAGGGCATCTCCCGGGAAGCGCTGAGCCGGAAAATGCGTCTTTCCGTGGAAAGGATCGCATTCCTTGAAGCCGGGGATTTTTCGGACGCCGATCCGGTCATCACCCGTTTGCAGCTCAAAGAATACGCCCGGCACCTGGGTGTCGACTACGACGAGCTCCTTGCGCTCAGCGGCCTGCAGAAGGCCGAAACCCCCGATGCGGGCGCGGCGGGCATCGAAAAGGTCAATATTAAAAAAACGCATTCCTACCGGGGAAGAAGAAAAAAGATCAGCAAGACCCTGCTTTACAGCCTTGTCACCGCCGCTGTGCTTCTGCTGATATTTTTGCTCAACCGGGTCGCCGAAAATTTCAGCGGCAGCGAGGATTTCTTCGAAATGACGCGAAAACAGCCGCAGGCCCTGGTAAATGACAGCGCCTACCTGCACGACTCCACGCTGTTCAGGCCCGTGCTTCCGCAATCTGAAAAACTTCCCGAAAAAAAGGATATTACCGGGAATATGCAGCTTCGGAGGGAATATCAGATACGGTTCCCGGAGCAGATCGACTGCTTTCCCGCAAAGGACATCTCCTACCGGTATATTACGGAAAACGGCATCCCCCGCGAGGACCTCATTCCGGAAAACACTCCGGTCTCCATCCCGGTCCGCTATCCCGGAAGGATCATTTTTTACAATATGGAAGATACGCGTTTCGTGTTCGACGGGGTCTCTCTCCGCGACACCGGAATCTCCCGCATTGTCATCGACATCCGTGAAGACGGCGGGACAAAGCTCTATTCCCGGTGATACGGACGAACCATATTTTTCCATTCATTATGAAGAATTTACCGCACAAAGGACGCTGAGCGTTCAGGAAGACGGTGATCCCCGGTATTTCCGGGGATCACCGTTCGTGCTTTCCATCAATGTCCTCTCAGGGGATCCTGCGGTCAGACAACCCCCTGTTCGACCATCGCACGCGCAACTTTCAGGAATCCCGACACATTGGCACCGATCACATAATTGGTGTAGTTTTCATCGATCCTGCCGTATTCAAGGCACTGGTCGTGGATCCGTACCATGATCTTGTGCAATTCCGCATCCACCTTTTCACGCTGCCACGGGATCCCCTGGTAATTCTGGCTCATTTCCAGGCCGGAAGTGGTGACACCGCCGGCATTTGCCGCTTTGCCGGGAGCATAGAGTATTTTCGCTTTCTGAAATACTTCAACAGCGTCGCAGGTAGAAGGCATGTTCGCCCCTTCCACCACGCATTTGCATCCGTTCTTAATAAGGGCCTCCGCATCCTTCTTATCCAGTTCGTTCTGCGTTGCACAGGGCAGGGCAAGGTCCACAGGCTGTTCCCAGGGTCTTTTGCCGGGATGGAAGCTCGCGTTCGGGAATTCCTTGGCATAGGGGGCGACGATATCGTTATTGCTGGCGCGGAGCATCAGCATATATTCGATCTTGTCTCCCTGTACCCCGTCGGGATCATAAATATACCCGTCAGGACCTGAAAGCGTGACCACCTTACCGCCCAGTTCACTGACCTTGGTCGCGGCGCCCCAGGCGACATTCCCGAAACCGGAAATTGCCACTTTTTTCCCTTCGAGGTTGTCTCCTGCGGCCTTCAGCATTTCTTCGGCAAAATACACCACACCGAAGCCCGTGGCTTCCGGACGGACAAGGCTGCCGCCCCAGTGAAGCCCTTTCCCGGTGAGCACACCGGTAAACTCATTGCGGATCCGTTTGTACTGGCCGAACAGATAGCCGATCTCCCGCGCGCCCACACCGATATCGCCCGCCGGTATATCGGTCCGGTGACCGATATGGCGCTGGAGCTCGGTCATGAAGCTCTGGCAAAAACGCATGATCTCACCGTCGGAACGGCCGCGGAAATTAAAATCCGATCCTCCTTTTCCGCCGCCCATCGGCAGAGTGGTCAGGGCATTCTTAAATATCTGTTCAAAGCCGAGAAATTTCAGTATGGAAAGATTGACGCTGGGATGGAACCGCAGCCCGCCCTTATAGGGGCCGATCGCGCTGTTAAATTCCACCCGGTACCCGCGGTTCACGTTCACTTCGCCGCTGTCGCTGACCCAGGGAACCCGGAACATGATGACACGTTCAGGTTCGACCAAACGTTCAAGGATATTCGCATCCTGAAAGATGGGGTTGTTTTCATAGACATCCCAGATACATTCCACCACTTCCTTCACTGCCTGCAGGAACTCCGGCTGACCGGGGTTCCTGGCAGCGACTTTCTCCAAAAACGCTTGTTTGTTCATGGCATTTCCTCCCTGACATCTGACCGGATGAACGATGGCCCGGACTGCAATATCCCGGTCGGTATTCACGTTGCAGCCGGTAAGGTTTCCCTTTTTGATTATTGACAAGAATCCGTTTCAATGTAACGATAAATCTAATGAATATTTTCGATAAAACAAACAGGAGTTTCCCCTATCTTCCCCACTTCCCCGCCTCTTCGCTTCCGTGCTTCCCCGCATCTTTGCTTCTTCGCATCTTTGCTTCTTCGCTTCTTTGCTTCTTTGCTTCTTTGCTTCTTTGCTTCCCCGCTTCCCCAACACCCTGTTTTTCAATTAATTTATTGGTTTTTCTGCTTTCATCCGTTAAATTTGACAGCTTTGCGCATTTTAAAAGGGAAATCTTTATTCTGCCTGAAGCCGCAGGATGATATTGAAACAGAGTATGGAGGTTAAACCAGCTATGTCAAAAACACTGACTTGGCGTTATCTAGTCATCGTGGTATTGCTCGGATGGGCAATTTATTCCCTCTGGCCCACAGTGAAGTATGAGCTTATGAGCGAAACGGAAAAAACGGAACTGAAAGAGGAAGGGAACCTGCTGGAGCTGGAGTCACAGATCATCAAGCGGGGTCTGGACCTGCAGGGCGGCATGCACCTTGTCCTGGAGGTCGACGTGCCGGAATTCATCAAAAAGATCGCTGAACATCAGTCCGCCGCTTATTATGACTACATCAGCGCGGTGGATGCGCTGTACGAGGAGAATCCGGAAGAGGATTATCTTCAGATCATGCTGGAGAAAGCGGAAGAAGACAGTCTGCGACTGAGCCGTTATTTTCCCGCTGAACGCGGCCGTACCGACAACCGTGCCGTTGTTGAGAACCTGCAGGACGAATGCGAACAGGCGGTCGTCCGCGCCGAAGAGATCATCCGCAACCGCGTCGACCAGTTCGGCGTTGCCGAGCCGGTGATCCAGCTGGTCGGCAACCAGCGTATCATTGTCGAACTGGCGGGCATCGATGATCCGCAGCGTGCCAAGGATATTATTCATAACACAGCCCTGCTGGAATTCGTGCTTCTGAAGGATGCGGAATATACGCAGGACATTATCAGCCGTATTGACGCGGCCGTAAAACGCATCAACCCCGACGAGATCACAGCGGCCGACACCGCCGTGGTCTCACAGGAAACAAGTTCGGACAAGGAAATATCGGTCAGCGAATTGCTCGGGCTGGAAGAAAGCGATACGACGGCCGGTGATTCGTCGGTCCTGGTCGATGAAAAGATCGCCGCGGAAAAGCCGTTCAGCGCGCTTCTGAGGAATCTTGGCTGGGATATCGGTGTTCCGAAAGAGAATTATTATGCCGTGAACCGGATCCTTGATGACCCTGAGATCAAGGGCATCCTTCCGAACGACCTCCGTATCCTGTTCTCCGGCGACACGCGGAAGGTCGAGACCAACGACGGGCGTACGGTCGAATTCCATACACTGTATTTTGTCAACCGCGAACCGGGCCTCACCGGCGATGCCGTCAACGAGGCGAAGGCGGAACTCGGAAGTGTCTCCAGCGAACAGATGGGACAGCCGATCGTCAATGTCCGCATGAATGCCGAAGGGACCCAGAAATGGGCGCGCCTTACCGGGGCCAATGTGGATAAGCGGCTTGCCATTGTTCTCGACAACCGGGTCCAGATGGCTCCGAGGATCCAGAACAAGATCCCGAACGGACGCACGGTGATCGAAGGATTCGCGAACCTGCAGGAAGCGCAGGATATCGAGATCGTGCTTAAGGCCGGTGCGCTTCCCGCTCCCATCAATATCATCGAAGAACGCACGGTGGGCGCATCCCTCGGCGCGGATTCCGTACGGCGCGGCGTCAACAGCGTCCTGATCGGACTCGCGCTGGTCGCCCTTTTCATTATTTTCTATTACCGCGGCGCCGGAGGCATTGCCATTACCACCCTGATCCTGAACATCCTCTTCGTACTTTCCATCCTTGCCGCCCTGCGCGCCACGCTGACCCTTCCCGGTATTGCGGGACTTGTCCTTACCATGGGAATGGCGGTGGATGCCAATGTGCTAATCTTTGAGCGCATCCGCGAGGAATACGCGAAAGGCAAACCGATACGTTCCGCTGTGGAAAACGGATATTCCCGTGCACTGGTAACCATTCTGGATGCAAACCTTACCACGCTCATTACGGCGCTTGTCCTCTGGCAATACGGTTCGGGACCGGTCCGGGGCTTTGCCGTCGTGCTGTTCTGGGGTATCATCTTTAACTTTGTATCCGGGTATTTCATCTCGCGCACTATCTTCATATCGTTCTCACACGGTAAAAAACCTTTAAAAAAGCTCAGCATATAGGAGGTTATCGTGCTACAATTCTTTAAAGACCCTCATTACGATATTGTCAATAAACGCCGGATCTCATTTATTATTTCCACGGTCGTTATCCTTGCGGGCATCATTTCCCTTGTGGTGCAGGGACTGAATTACGGCGTGGATTTCGCCGGCGGCGCAAAGGTACAGGTGAAATTCGAGGAACCGATCTCCGCCGTAGCGCTGCGCAACCTGTTCACGGAAAAGGATCTGGGAAACCCGGAAATCAAAAGCAGCGGCCCCCGAGAATACATGATCACGATCAATGCCGACGATATCGAAAAATCCGATGCAATCCTTTCGGAAGCCCTGGCGGACATCGACCATACCCTTCTTCAGACTGACAAGATCGGTCCGAAGATCGGGTATGAAATGCGCAGTAACTCGATCAAGGCCATCGGGATCGCCCTGATCCTGGTCCTGATCTACATTACCGTGCGTTTTGAATTCAAATTCGCCGTGGGAGCGGTTGCCGCCCTTTTCCACGACGTGCTTGTCACCATCGGCATCTTCTCCCTCTTCCAGTGGGAGATCTCCATGCCGGTACTGGCGGCTTTCCTCACCATTGTGGGATATTCCCTCAACGATACGATCGTGGTGTACGACCGTATCCGCGAGAACATCAAGGTGCACAAGGGAAAGAACCTCTCCGAAGTGATCAACCTGAGCATTAACCAGTCGCTCTCCAGGACCATCATCACATCCCTGACGACTTTCGTCGTGGTGCTGATCCTCGCCATTTTCGGAGGACAGGTCCTGTTCGGCTTTTCCATTGCCATGGTGGTCGGCGTGATCGTCGGAACCTATTCCTCCATGTTCGTCGCTTCCCCGCTCCTTGTGGTCTGGTCTGATAAATTCAGGGAAAAGGAAGAACAGAAAAAAAAGAAAAAATAACGCCACGCGTTTCATCCGGCGGCCGGGCATGCCATCGTCCGGCGATACCTGCCGGGACATTTAATTACCGGACGGAGTAGCCATGAAATCAGGCTCCCTGCTGATCAAGGCCGAAAACCTCAGCTTCTCGTACAACGGGAAGCAGTCCATACTGCATGATGTCTCGCTTCCCGTCTGCGACAAGGACTACCTTGTGATCATGGGGCCCAACGGCGGCGGAAAGACCACCCTCCTGAAATGCATTCTGGGACTGCTGAAGCCGGACAGCGGAAAGGTCCGTTATTACGGCGTGAGTTCGCGTGAATTCGGATATGTGCCGCAGTTCACGACCTTTGACCGCCAGATGCCCATCCGGGTGTATGATTTTATCGAGACCGGCATGATCAACCGTTATCATCCCCTGAAAAACCGCATCCCCGACCGGACCGGCCGCGTTGACAAGCAGATCGAACGTTTTTCCCTGGACGGGATCGCCTTCTCCGCGATCAGCGAGATCTCCGGAGGACAGCTCCAGCGCGCCCTGCTGGCACGGGCCCTGATCCAGGACCCCCGCATCCTTTTTCTGGACGAACCCACCACCTTCATCGATTCCGAATCGAGGGGCAACCTTTCCGCCATCCTCCGCGAACTGAACCAAACGATCGCCATCGTGATGATCACGCACGACACTTCCGCGATCGACGACCACGTGAAGAACATCGCCTGCGTCAACCGGACGCTCTATTATCACGGCCGCGACGAACATCTTGAGGAATCCCTGGAAAAGGTGTACGGATGCCCCATCGAGCTGATCGGGCACGGACTGCCGCACCGGGTCCTGAAGGAGCACGAATGAATATCCTGCAGTACGAATTCGTTCAGAACGCCCTCCTGGCGGGATTTTTGCTGAGCATCGCCTCCGGGATCATCGGCACCCTCATTGTCGTGAAACGGGATATCTTTCTTGTCGGCGGCATCAGCCACGCCTCTTTCGGAGGACTGGGGATCTTCTACCATTTCGGGCTCAACCCGATCCTCGGCGCATTCACCGTCGCCTTCCTCGCCGGCAGCACGATCGGCCTCAGCGACGACAAAAAACTCCACGCGCACAACGCGCTGATCGGAGTCATCTGGGCCTTCGGAATGTCCGTGGGGATCATTTTCCTCACGATCACCCCGGGGTCCGCCCCGAATCTTCTGACCTACCTTTTCGGGGACGTCCTTACCGTCAGCTCCGGCGATCTCCTCAATATCTTTGTCTACGACCTGGTTTTGCTGCTGACGGTGATCCTGTTCTATAAACCGCTCATGGTATACCTCTTCGACAAGGAATTCGCGCAGCTGCACGGCATCAATGTCCGCGTATACCGCTATCTCTTCTACCTTTTCATTTCCATCGCCATCGTCCTGATGATCCGCAGTGTGGGGATCATCCTCGTGCTGGCCCTGCTGACCATTCCGCCCCTGATCACCATGCCTTTTTTCAAGCGCCTGCATCATATCATGTTCGCTTCCGTGATCGTCTGCCTCCTGATCTTTACCGGCGGCTTTTTTACCGCCTATTTCATGAATCTTCCCACCGGCCCCGTGATCATTATCCTGGGAACGGTGCTCCTGGCAATTGCCAAATCGCTATGTTCTCTTCAAAAAAAATATTCCTGAAGGATGTCTACCTTCAGAGCCTGAACGCCGTCCGGCCCTCCGTGCTTTTCGAAAAGCATCTGCACAGCTTCGGGAATACACTGTATTTCCAGAATACTCCGCTCCCCGTTTTCCCGCCGGGAAGGATCATCCTGGCCGGTTCGGGAAAGGCCTCCGTGCAGATGGCAAAGGCCCTGCTTCCCCGCCTTCCCGTCACCCCGGAGCGCACGCTGCTGGTATCCCCCCGCCCGGATGCGGCGGAAGGATTGCAGGTTTTCCCGGGAGAACATCCTCTCCCGGGAAAAAAGAGCCTGAACGCCGGAAAAGCGATGACGGAGCTTCTTCGGGACACGGCCCCCGGCGATACGGTGTTCTACATGCTGAGCGGCGGCTCCTCTTCCCTTCTCGAATACCCGCTTGAGGGGATCTCGATGGAGGATATCCGGAACGCCGGCGCCGCGTTCCTGGAAAGGGGGATGTCGATCCATGAGATCAATGCCCTCCGATCGCGCCTTTCACGGGTCAAGGGAGGGCGGCTGGCGGAGTTATGCCGGGCCGACACCCATGTGTTCGTACTTTCCGACGTGATGGGCAACGCCCTTTCCGTGATCGGTTCGGGCCCCTTTTGTCCGCCCCCCGCCGGAAATCCCGATCCGGACCTCCTCATCGAAACATACCGCCTGGGCGAATGCCTGCCGGAACACATCCTGCGGAAACTCCGGGAAAACGCTCCTCCCGCCGCGGGAATCCCCGCGTCCCATCACCTGCTGGGAACGAATACCGACCTGCTGGGAGCGGCGGCAGGGCTGCTGGAGAAAGCAGGCATGCGGGTGATCTGCTTCCCGGACAGCCTGTACGGCGAAGCGCGGAACGCGGGAAAAATGATCGCCCAAATGATCCTGCAATACCGCGGCGAAAGGCCCGCCTGCATCCTCTTCGGCGGCGAGACCACGGTCACCCTTTCCGGAAAGTCCGGAAAGGGCGGAAGATCGCAGGAAACGGCCCTTTCGGCGCTAAGGGAGCTGGGCGGCCGGGAGGATTACGCACTGCTCTGCGCCGGCTCCGACGGGATCGACGGAAACAGCGGTGCCGCGGGCGCCCTCGTTGATCACCGCATCCGTGAGACAGCGAAGGACTCCGGGCTTTCGCTGACGGCATTCCTGCAGCGGCATGACAGCGGCACCTTTCACGAACGCTGCGGAAGCCAGATCCGCACGGGATACACCGGTACCAACGTCAACGACATCGCGATGGCGCTGATCCGCTGATCTCTTCCCCGCACGAAACCCCTTTTCCCCGTCCTCCGAAAAAAACGCCCCCAATAAAAAAAGGGCCGATCGCTCAGCCCTTTTTTTGGGTGTGAAGGGACTTTACACGCGTTCGCGCCGCGTATATTTCGTATGCAGAAGATGATGGGAGACCTCGCCCAGCGGTTTGCCGAGGAAATCCTTGTACAGCTCAATGACTTCCGGATTCTCGTGGGATTTCCGGACCTTCATCTTCTCGTCTTCGGTATAGATGGCTTCCGCGCGTTTCTGCCGGATCTCCGCATTGGTCGGAATAGGCTGACCGCCGCCGCCGATACATCCGGAAGGGCAGGCCATGATCTCGATAAAGTGGTACGGGGAATCCCCGATCACGATCTCTTCCATCACCTGCGAGGCGTTGGTCAGGCCGTGGGCCACCGCCACCCGCAGTTCCACGCCTTCCAGAAAACTCCATTCCGGAAGCACGTTCTCCAGTTTGACGGCGGCTTCCCGGACGCCTTCCATGCCGCGGACCGGAGCAATGTTCAGGCCGTCGAAGGGCACTTCCCTGCCGGTCACCACCTCGTAGGCGGTGCGCAGGGCCGCTTCCATTACGCCGCCGGTGGCGCCGAAGATCACGGCGGCGCCGGTGGAATCGCCCATGAATTTATCGAATTTGCTGTTCTTAAGCTTTTTAAAGTCAATGCCGGCCTGGCGTATCATATGGCCCAGTTCGCGGGTGGTGCAGACCAGGTCGATATCCTGATGGCCGCTGTCGTTCATTTCCCGGCGGTTGGCCTCGAATTTCTTTGCCGAGCAGGGCATGACGGACACGCTGACGATGTTCTTCGGATCAACGCCGATACGTTTCGCATAATAGGTCTTCGCCAGGGCGCCGAACATCTGCTGCGGGGATTTGCAGCTGGAGACATGACCGAGATGATCCGGGTACATATGTTCAATGAACTTGATCCAGCCGGGAGAACAGGAGGTCATCATGGGGATCGGGATGTCTTCCCCGTCCACCAGCTTCCGTTTTAAACGGTCCAGCAGTTCGTGCGCTTCCTCCATGATGGTCAGGTCGGCGGCAAAATCGGTATCCAGGACCGAATCGAAGCCAAGGTGCTTCAGGGCCGCGGCCATTTTGCCCGTGACGCGCACGCCGGGTTCGTATCCCAGCATTTCGCCGAGCGCAACACGCACGGCCGGCGCAGTCTGGACGACCACATGTTTTTCCGGATCGCCGATCGCTTCCCAGATCTCATCGATATAGCGCCGTTCCGTCAGGGCGCCTGTGGGGCAGCGGTTGATGCACTGTCCGCAGGTCGTGCAGACGACCTCGCTCATCGGGTTGTCGAAAAAGGTCGTGACCTTCATGTCGGCGCCTTTATAGATCACATCCAGGGCATTGACCTTCTGCAGTTCCGCACAGGTGCGCACGCAGCGCTGGCAGCGGATGCATTTGCTGTTGTCCTTTTCAATGGCCCAGGAAGAACGGTCGACGACATAGTCCTCGTTCTTCAGCAGATTGATGTAGATCTCGTTGTCGATATTGTATTCCGAGGCCAGGTCCTGAAGTTCGCAGCTGGTGCTGCGGTAGCAGGTGGTGCACTGGCTGGAATGCTCGGATACCAGGAGGCCCAGGATGTCCTTGCGGGCGCGGCGTACCTGGGGGGAATTGGTGTAGACGACCATTCCCTCCATTGCGGGGGTCGCACAGGCGGCCGGCAGCACGCGCCAGCCGTCGACCTCGACGACACAGACGCGGCAGTTGCCGGCGATGCAGAGATCCTCGTGGTGGCAGAGCGTGGGGACCTTGACATTTTCCGCCTTCGCCGCCTCCAGGAGGGTCGTCCCCTCCGGAACGCTGGTTTTATTACCGTCTATGACTAAATGGATCATTTTTTCTGACATGGTTTACCTCGTATTAATAGATCATTTCTTCTCTGAAGTTCTCGACGATCGAAGCAAAGGAGTTCGCGACGGACTGCCCCAGACCGCATTTTGCGGTCAGTTTCATCGTCTCGGACAGTCGAAGCAGATCGTTCAGGTATTTGTGGCTTTTCTCGCCGCGCTTGATCGCCTCGATGCCTTTCCGCAGCTGCTGACAGCCGACGCGGCAGGGCGTGCACTGCCCGCAGGATTCTTCTTCAAAAAAGTCCAGGTAGTTGTGCAGCACATTGTACATGGAACGCGAACTGTTGAAGATCATCATGGAACCGCCGGTAGGCAGCGAGAATCCTTTCAGCCCTCCCTGATATCCGATATGCGTTTCACTGAAGCGCTTGCGGGGGACGCAGAAGCCGGAGGCGCCGCCGACCTGGACGGCCTTGGCATCTCCGTCGCCGAATTCCTTGACAAAATCCTCCAGGGTCATGCCCATTTCGATCTCGTAGATGCCGGCTTTCGGGGTGTCCCCGGATACGGAGAAGAGTTTTGAACCGCTGGAGCCTTCCACGCCCATGGCCCTGAACTCTTCCGCGCCGATACGCATGATCATCATGGTATAGACAAGGGTCTCAACATTGTTGACGACCGTGGGTTTGCCGAGATAGCCGTCGCTGGTGGGATACGGCGGCTTGTTCCTGGGCTCGCCGCGTTTGCCTTCCATCGATTCGATGAGAGAGGTTTCCTCTCCGCAGACATAGGCGCCGCTGCCCATAAAAAGGCTGACCCGGAAATCCAGGTCCAGTTCATCCATCCATTTATGAAAGACATCCAGCGTTTTCTCGAGCTTGGGGATCAGAAAACGGTATTCGTGACGCAGGTAGATAAATCCCTCGCGGGCTCCGGTTACGTAGGAGCACAGCGCCATTCCGCCCAGCACCTTCAGGGACACCCGGTCCAGGATCTCGCGGTCCTTAAAGGTCCCCGGTTCCCCTTCATCGGCATTGCAAATGACGTATTTGCGGTTGCTTTCCTCTTCGGCAGCCATCTTCCATTTGGCTCCGGTCGGGAATCCTGCACCGCCGCGTCCCTTTAATCCGGATTCGATCAGCATCCGTATGATCTCTTCACGCGGCTTTTTCAAGGCATCTGCAAGAATATCCCTGCAGCTGCAGTCCTTACTGAAAATAAGGTCAACTCGTTTTAATTTTCGTCTGGCCATATCTTACCTTTTTGATTCGTTATGCGTAGCGTTGCTTATTGATTGTACTCATGAATGATCTCCACCACTTTTTCCGGCGTAAGATCCGTATAGGGCTGGTCGTTGATCAGCATTGCGGGACCCTTGTGGCACCAGCCGATACAGTTCGTCTGGAGCAGGGTGAATTTTCCGTCGCTGGTGGTCTCGCCCAGCCGTATTTTCAGGGCTTCCTCCAGGGCCAGCAGAATATCATTGGCCCCTTTCATATAGCAGCTGATCGTCTTGCACACCCAGATGATGTTCCGGCCCCTTTCCTCAAGGTCCAGGAAATGATAGAAAGATGCAACTCCGTAAACATGTGCCGAGGATAATCCCATCTCCGCGGCGACATCGGAGATATCACTGCGTGATAAATAGTTCTTGGCCCTCTTTACCTCCTGCAGAACGGGAAGTAAATGCTTGCGCTCCTTGCCGTGCTTTTCCACGGCGATCTTTACCGCGCTGTCTTGTCTCAGCATACGCGCCTCGCTTCCTTTTTTTAAATTCGGTCAAAAAACCCTTCCAGTTAAATAAGAGGGAACTTACATGCTAACACATGATTTTTCAAATAATTTTTTAAAAATCTTGACAATTTTTTTCATGCACTATTTTGACGGCGGCTCTGATAAAATTTTGATTTCTCAACAAACTTTGCTATAATTATGCCTTATGAAAAACCCCAGAGAAATGGCCCTTTTGTCATCCATAGAAAGTCCCTCCGATATCAAAAAACTGCGTGTTCCCGAACTCTCCCGCCTTGCCGCGGAACTGCGGGAATACATTATCGACGTGGTGACCGATACGGGCGGACATCTGGCGCCGTCCCTGGGTACGGTGGAACTGACGATCGCGCTCCTCTACGTCTTCGATCTGCCGGAAGACAAGCTGATCTGGGACGTGGGGCATCAGGCATACCCCTTCAAGGTCCTGACGGGCCGCAGGGATGCCCTGAAGACCATCCGGCAGTACGGGGGCATCAGCGGTTTCCCGAAACGCAGCGAAAGCGAGTACGATGTGGTCGGCGTCGGGCATGCCTCGACCTCCATTTCCTCGGCCCTGGGCATTTCCGTGGCGGAATCCCTGCGGCAGCTGCACAATTACATCATCGCCGTGATCGGCGACGGCGCATTCACCGGCGGGCTGGCCTGGGAGGGACTGAACAACGCGGGGAACCTGAAGAAACAGCTTCTGGTCATCCTGAACGACAACGAGATGTCCATCTCCAAGAACGTGGGCAGCATCCCCCGCTACCTGAACCGCATTGTCACCACCCCCTTCTACAACCGGATCAAGGAGGATATCTGGGGCCTTACCCGGAACCGCAAATGGCTGCGTTCCGTCATCCGGAGCATCAAGGAAGCCCTGAAGACCATGTTCTCCCGGAACGTCATGTTCGATGAACTCGGCCTGCGCTATATCGGCCCCATCAACGGTCACAACATCCCCGAACTCATCCGCGCCCTGAAACGCATTAAAAAGCTTCAAATGCCTATTTTACTGCATGTACTGACCAAAAAAGGCAAGGGACTGCGGGAAGCGGAGGAAAATCCGACCAAATATCACGGCATCAAGGGGAACGGCAACGGAAGTGTCGTGCACGTTTCCGGCAACGCGGTCTCCTACTCCGATGTCTTCGGCAAATGCATGACCGAACTTGCGACGATGCACCGGGACGTGGTGGCCGTCACCGCGGCCATGACCGACGGGACCGGGCTGAAATCCTATTCGCAGCAATTTCCCGGCCGCTGCTATGACGTGGGGATCGCCGAAGCCCATGCCGTGACCTTTGCCTCCGGCCTGGCCATCGGAGGGCTCCGGCCGGTGGTGGCCGTCTATTCCACCTTTATGCAGCGCGCCGTGGACAGCGTGATGCATGACATCGCCCTGCAGGAACTGCCCGTGATCTTCTGCATGGACCGCGCCGGGATCGTCGGTGAAGACGGTCCCACCCATCACGGGGTCTATGACCTCGCGTTCATCGGCATGCTGCCGGGCGTCATTCTCTGTTCGCCCAAGGACGGCGATGAGCTCCGCAACCTGATGCATCTTGCCTACAGCATCAGCGACAGACCCTTCTTCATCCGTTATCCCCGCGCCAAAACGGAACGCTTCGACATGGAAAAGCCCCTGGAATTGCCGGAACCCGGCTCCTGGGAGATCCTGCAGAAAGGGGAACGCCTCGCCCTGCTCGCCCTGGGATCCATGGTGGACCGGAGCGCCTCGGTATGTGAAGCGCTGCGGCGGGAGAACATTAACCCCACGCTGGTCAATGCCCGTTTTATCAGGCCCTACGACCGTACCATGCTGGACAACCTGGCCAAAGACCACGACCTGCTTGTCACACTGGAGGAAGCGGCACCCCGCGGCGGCCTCCGGGATACGGTGCTTGAGCATTTCCAGGGAGCGGGATCCGCACCGCGTATCCACTCCTTTTCGCTTCCCGACGATTTCGTTACACACGGCACGCGGGAGGAACTTTTCCGGGACGTGCACCTGTCCGTGGACGACATTGTCCGGGAAATACTGAAGCTCCTGAAATAGTTTTTTTCGCCGGAAGGCATTATTCCGATAAATATGCTCTGAGCCGTTTCAGGCTCAGGGTGTTGAGCAGGTCCTTTTTTTCCAGCCAGCCCCTCCTCGCCTGGCCCACTCCGAAGCGCATGTTCTCCAGCATGACGGAGGAATGCGCATCCGTACCCAGGCTGAATCTTACTCCGTGCTCCTTGGCGGACATGATCATGCGGTCGTTCACATCCAGGCGCCGGGGATTGCAGTTGATCTCGAGCGCGACACGCCGCGCACCGCATTTTCGGAAGATCCGGTCGAAATCCGCCTCGTATCCCCGCCTTTTGTTGATCATCCTGCCGCTGGGATGGGCGAGGATATCGACATGTGCGTTGTCCAGCGCCCTGAGTATCCGTTCGGTCATCGCTTCCTTCCCGGAAGCGAAACCGGAATGCACCGCGGCGATGACGATATCGAGTGCTTCGAGCACCGCATCTTCGTAGTCCAGGCTTCCGTCCGGAAGGATATCGACTTCCGCTCCCTTCAGTATGCTGATCGATTCGCTGTCCCCGATCGCATCGATCGCTTCCCACTGCTTTTTGAGCTCGTCGGTGTGCATTCCGTTCGCGATGCGCACCGAACGGGAATGATCGCTTACCGCAAGATATTCATATCCGAGCGCTCCGGCTTTTTTTGCCATCTCCCGGATCGTATCCAGCCCGTCGCTGTAGCGCGTATGCATATGCAGATCGCCC
>JAGYLW010000023.1 GCA_018400915.1 Fidelibacterota bacterium | reverse complement strand
TTTTCCCTCCGGGAACCGCCGGTTTCCGTGAGGAGCTCGGACGGTTCTTCCGGGGGGCCGATCCCGGCTTCAGGACCGGCATCCGCCTTCACGGAAGCGATTTTCAACGGGCCGTATGGAAGGCCTGTATGCACATCCCGTACGGTGAGACCCGTTCATACGGGGAACTTGCGCAGATGCTGGGAGATAAGAAGGCGGCCCGTGCCGCCGGGAATGCGCTTTCCGTCAATCCGCTCCCACTGATCGTCCCCTGCCACCGGGTGATCGCCGCCGACGGCAGCCCGGGAGGTTTCAGCGCCGGGCTGAAGATAAAAAAACAACTGTTAAACATTGAAAAAGGTGAAATATGAAACGCATGCATTTATTGCTCGTTACCGCTTTGCTCCTGCTTGCTTCCTGCCACTCTTCCCGTGAGGCGGAAACACGTTCCTGGATACGCGTCAATCAGCTCGGCTATCTGCCGGGTACCGTGAAGACCGTCGTCTTCTGTACCTTGGATGAGGATATATATCCCTCTGTTTTTCAGCTTGTTGAGGCGAACACCCACGAGGTGGTCCTCGAAAGCGGCAAGATCGATTCTGCCGGGGCTTACGGACCTTTCGCCGCGACGTACCGCTTTGATCTCCGCGATTTCAACAAAGAGGGCAAGTATTATATCGTCTCCGGAAAGGTCCGGTCCCCGGTGTTCCGTATCGCCGAAAACGTCTATGACGGCACCGCCGATTTCCTGCTCCGCTACATGCGTCAGCAGCGCTGCGGTTTCAACCCGTACCTGAATGATTCCTGCCATACCGATGACGGTTTTATTGTCTATGAACCCGGTCATGAGGGTGAACATATCAATGTCACCGGCGGCTGGCATGACGCAAGCGATTACCTCCAATACACGGCAACCTCCGCCAATGCCGTTTTTCAGCTGCTTCTTTCCTACCGGAAAAATCCGGAAGCGTTCCGGGATGCCTACCGCGCGGACGGACTTCCGGGAGCGAACGGTATTCCCGACGTTATTGACGAGGCGAAATGGGGCATGGACTGGCTGAGACGCATGAATCCGGGACCCGAACGGTTTTTCAATCAGATCGCCGATGACCGCGATCATGCCGGTTTCCGGCTCCCCACTGAAGACACCGTCTCCTATCATCCGGACCGCAAGGGACGTCCGGTCTATTTTTGCAGCGGCGAAGTGCAGGGCCTGATGGGAAACATGAACCGGACGACCGGCACGGCATCGACGGCGGGCAAATTCTCCTCCGCATTTGCCATCGGAGCGGAGGTCCTGAAGGATTTTTATCCCGGTTATTCAGAGTCGCTTGAATTACGGGCTCAGCTGGCATACGCATTCGGCAAACAGGATACCGGTGCCTGCCAGACCGCGCCCTGCGTGTCGCCCTACTTTTATGAAGAAGACAACTGGGCGGATGATATGATGCTTGCTGCCGCAGAACTGTACCGTCTGAACGGAAAAAAATATTTCAAGTCCGAAGTCGCGGGATTTGCAGAGATGGAGCCGGTCTCACCCTGGATGGGAGCCGACACCGCCCGCCACTATCAGTGGTATCCCTTTTTCAATGCCGGCCATTATGAGGCCGCTTCTGCTCCCGGCTTTGATAAAAAAGACATGCTGATATCGCATTACCGGGAAGGGCTTGAACGCATCTACCAGCGGGGAAAGGAGAACGCCTTCCGCATGGGGATCCCCTTTATCTGGTGTTCGAACAATTTTGTCACGGCGGCGCTGTCGCAATCCTCACTTTACCGGGAACTCAGTGACGACAGCAAATATGAAGCAATGGAAGCTGCCTTGCGTGACTGGCTTTTCGGCTGCAATCCCTGGGGAACGAGCATGATCGTGGGTATGCCGCAATACGGCGATACACCCGAAGATCCGCATTCTTCCCTTACGCATCTTTACGGCATGAAGATCGACGGCGGACTGGTGGACGGCCCCGTATACGCATCGATCTTTAACGACCTGAAGGGACTGAGCCTCATGAACGAAGATGAATATGCGCAATTCCAGTCCGACCTCGTCGTCTATCACGACGATGCGGGCGACTATTCCACCAATGAGCCGACCATGGACGGCACCGCCTGCCTCGTTTATTACCTATCCTCACTGGCTCCCGGCGGCAGGGAACATTATTCTGAAGTGGACAGCTACGGGGCAACGGTCAGGGGCAGCAAAGAAAAAAAGGAGATCGCCCTGCTTTTCTCGGCCCACGACCGTGCCGAAGGCGCTGAGCTGATTGCCGACACGCTTCAACACCTGAATGTGCCGGCCTCATTCTTCTTCACCGGGGATTTCTACCGCAATAAGGCCTTCGGCAAGCTGATCAGACGCCTCCTTGAGGACGGCCATTACCTGGGTGCGCATTCCGACAAACACCTTCTGTACAACCAATGGGATGAGGACCGCACCCTCAGCGTCGGCAAAGACAGCTTTAAAACGGACCTTCGCAACAATTATGACGCCATGGCGGAATTCGGCATCAAAAAAGAAAATGCACGATACTTCCTTCCGCCATACGAATGGTATGATGAACACATTGTGCTCTGGACGTATCAGGAGGGACTGACACTGGTGAATTTTACCGGCGGCACACTGACGCAGGCGGACTACACCACTCCCGGCATGGGCGACCGCTACCGCAAGAATGCGGAGATATGGCGTTCGGTCATGGAGAAAGAAGCCGAAGAAGGTCTCAGCGGCAATATTCTGCTGATCCATCCGGGAACGGAAGCAGAGCGCAGCGAAAAATTCTATCATCTGCTTGATGAACTGATCAGGGAACTGCGGAGCAGGGGCTACCGCTTTGTCCGCATCGATGAGATGCTGGACCTTCCCTACAATGCCCTGTAGCCGGGGAGGAACCGAGGGAGTTGTAAAGGATGGATGTCATGACGCGGTCCCGGCGTTGCACGCCGGGCTAATCAATTTCAACCCTTCGATCACCTCAGGGTTGTGGGATATTGGATGGCATTTCGCAGTCCCGGCACTTCGTACCGGGCTACTTATATTCAGCCCCTCCACCGGGTCGGGGCTGCAAGGTATCTGTGTAATGTTTCTCTCCGTCTCTCAGTCGTCAGATGTTGGGGATCCCGATCCGTCAGCTGACGGACGGGATGACATTATAAATAATTCGTGTTAATTCCCCGACATTCGTCGGGGTAATTCGTGGACGGTCTCTTCGTCTCAACAATTCAACGATTCAACAACAAATTAACAAATGAACAAATGAACAACTCAACATCCCTTTAGGTGTTTTTCATTGCGAAAGCCGGAAAATTGCAGTATGCTATGTTATCACAAGACAAAAGGAGCTTATCGCCATGAAGAAAGCACATATAATTCCGGGCCTTTTCAAACTGCTGGCGGGAACACTGTTCACGGTCTTCCTGTTCCTGGCGGGTTGTTCCCTTATCACCGACAGCGGTACCGTCAGCCTCTCCCTGACCGATGCACCTGTCGTGGATGCGGAAGATATCGAGGGCGTGTTCATCACGATCGATTCCATTGCCTACAACCTGAACGGAGAATGGGTCAATGCGGACGATTTTGAAGGCCCCCAAACTTTTAACCTGCTTGAACTGAACAACGGCGAGGTCGCTCCCCTCTCCGAGACGACAATCTCCGCCGGCACGGTCTCGCAGATCCGCTTTATCCTGAATGCGCCTCCGCGGGGAACACAGACCGAGAGCGAATGTTTTGTCGCCATCGACCCTGACGGTATCGCGGACGGCGACCTCACGGATGACGTGATCGAGCCCCTCTTCGTCCCCAGCGGTTCGCAGACGGGATACAAGGCCACGGGTCCCTTTGACGTCCCCGTGAACGGCACCGTGGAGATCACCGCCGATTTCGATATACGGAAATCCGTCGTCTATACCGGCAATCAGGGAAGCAGCGGCGGGACCTACCTGCTGAAACCCACTATCCGCCTTATTGTCAACGACCAGGCCGGAAGCATCGGCGGAAGTTTCGCTCCGGACACTTCGGACCTTTTTCATTCCTATGTGATCTTCGCATATGAAAGCGGCACTTACAGCTCGTCGGAGGAAACGCCGGAAGATGAGGAGAGTCCGGCATTTCCCAATGCCGTCTCTTCCACATCCCCCTTTGACGGGAACTATGACGGTGAGGTGGACCGATACACGCTGGCATTCCTGGCTCCCGGAAGCTATGATCTGATACTTGCCGGTGTCAATGCCGAAGGGAATATCCTGGTCTCGAACACATCGGATCACACGAATATCGCCGTAAGCAGTAAAAACAACACTACGGTGAATATCACTTTTTGAGGCCGGAGTCCCGCGGTCCGGCGCCTTATGCCTCCTGCACACCTCTTCCCCGCCGTGAATTCCCCGTGATCTCACGGCAGGGTATGATTTTATAAATCATTTTGAATTAATCTCCGGAAAACGTATTATTAAAGATATAAAAAATACGGAAAAATTGAAAATAATGCTGGAAACACGTAAACCTGATTGGCTGAAGATCCACCTGCCCGGCGGCGAGGCATACCGGACCGTCAAGTCGGTTTTACGCCGTCATCACCTGCATACGGTCTGCGATTCCGCGCACTGTCCGAATAAGGAGGAATGCTGGTCCAAAAAGACCGCTACCTTTATGATCCTTGGCGATATCTGCACGCGGAATTGCCGTTTCTGCGCTGTCAAAAGCGGCGATCCCGCAGCTCCGGATCCGGAGGAGCCGCAACAGCTTGCGGAGGCGGTAAAACTGCTGGGACTGAAGTATGCCGTCGTTACCTGCGTGACCCGCGACGATCTTCCCGACGGCGGCGCCGGGCACTGGGCGAAATGTATCCGCTCCATCCGGACAACGAACCCGGAATGCCGCATCGAAGTGCTTATCTCTGACCTGCAGGGCGATCTTCATGACCTGGATACGGTGCTGGACGCCGGTCCCGACGTCGTGGGACATAACCTCGAAACGGTCGAACGCCTTTATTCTCTTGCACGTCCACGTGCGGATTACCGCCGTTCCCTTGGGGTTCTGCAGCATGTTTACGATCACGGCTTCATTGCAAAATCCGGAGTGATGGCGGGTCTCGGCGAGCGCAGCGATGAGATGGAAACACTGATGCGGGATGCCGCGGACCGGGGCGTATCCGTCTTTACCGTCGGACAATATTTACAGCCTACGCGCGGCCATCTTCCCGTCGCGGAATACCTGCATCCGGACATTTTTTCGGCATTTCAAAGCACGGGAATGCGGCTCGGGATACGGGAAGTCATCGCCGGACCCCTGGTCCGCTCGTCCTATCATGCAAAAGAAGCTTATGAAGCCTTAACGAAGAAGGATAATCACCATGAATAATTTACTGGCACCTTCCATTCTTTCCTCCGATTTCCTGCATCTCGGAAAGGCCCTGGACCTGCTTGAAAGATCGGAGGCCGACCTCATCCACTGTGATGTGATGGACGGCCATTTCGTACCCAATCTGAGCTTCGGCCCGCCCGTGATCCGTCAGATCAGGGCGCATGCCTCCCTGCCCCTTGACGTGCATCTGATGCTCAGCAATCCGGAAGCCGTCCTGGACCAGTATATTGATGCGGGAGCCGGCTGGTTGTCTTTCCAGTATGAAGCGGCCGTGCATCATCAGCGGGCGCTGAGCTATATAAAAAGCAAGGGAGTAAAAGCCGGCATTGTCCTCAATCCCTCCACCCCGGTGGAAAGCCTCCGCGATATTCTGCCGGACTGCGATTATGTCCTTCTGATGTCGGTCAATCCGGGATTCGGCGGCCAGACGTTTATTCCGCAGATCACTGAAAAGATCAAACGCCTCTCCCGGCTCAGGCAGAACATGGCCTGCCAGGACCTGATGATCGAGATCGACGGCGGCGTGAACACCGACAATATATCCGAATTGAAAAAATACGGCGTCAATATTTTCGTCGCCGGTTCTGCGGTCTTTCACAGCAAGGACCCGGAAGCAGTGATACATGAAATGAAGAAAAAGATATAGGAAACATTTATGGGTAAACAAACCATCATCTATGCAAAAAAACTCTATGACGGGAATCAGGTTCTGGAGAACAAGTCCCTGATAATTGAGAACAAACATATCGTCGAGATAAGCGATAAGAAATACCGGTCCGCCTGCGAGGGGATCGTGACACCCGCCTTTATTGACGGTCACAGCCATATCGGCCTCTGCCGCGACGGCGAACCGAGCCAGGAAGAAGAGACCAACGACCGCACCAGCCAGTTCCTTATCTCCAATGACCCGGTGAACAGTATTTACTTTGACGACAAGGCTTTTACCGAAGCGGTGGATTTCGGCCACCTGTATTCCTGCGTGGTCCCCGGCAGCGGAAATCTTGTCGGCGGGAAAGCCATGATCATCCGGAATTTCGCCCCGAACCGCGGCAGTGCCGTCATCCGTGACTACGGGTACAAGATGGCGCTGGGATTCAATCCGCGATCGACCACGGACTGGAAGGATACGCGGCCGGACACGCGCATGGGGGTCTACGGGATTTTGGAACGAAAATTCGATGATATTCTTCTGAAGAAAGCGAAAGCGGAACACAAAAAGGCCAAGTCCGTCCGTGAAGCGGAGGGCCTGCTGAAAAAAGGCAGGATATCGAAAGCGGACTTCGACCAGCAGCTGCATGACGCCGCACACGAGTACGCCCTGTCTTTCAGCACCGAAGAAAAGGACTACCTCACCCTCCTCAGCGGGGAGAAAACCGCAAAAGTCCATGTGCATAAAGAAGATGACGCCCTGTATCTGATCTATCTGAAAGAAAAATACGGACTGAAAGTCACGGCGGAGCATCTCTGCGATGTCTGGCATAAGGAGATCTTCAATGCACTGGCAAAGCACGGGATCCCCATTGTATACGGCCCCCTGAGCTCCCTGAACTACAAGGTGGAACTGAAACACGCCTATTATACCAACGTAAAACTGCTGATGGCATCAAAAGCCGTGTACGGCCTGATGTCCGACCATCCCGTTATTCTCACGCCGAACCTGCGGGACACGCTGAAATATTTTCTGATCTTCGGAATGAACGAAAGCGATGCGATCGGTCTCATCACCCGGAACAATGCTCGCATCCTCGGCATTGACGAAAACCTCGGAACGCTTGAAAAAGGGAAATGGGGCAGTCTCATCGTGTGGGACCGCGACCCCCTGCACCTCGGCGCATTCCCGAAAATGGTCATGGGCGAAGGCACGATACTTCGGAAACGGAAATAAATGGCTGCACATAAGAACGCAACATTAATGGAATGGTTTGACCGCGAGCTTCGGGTCAATCCGGTCAACGTCCTGTACCACGGATATTTCGCCCCCGTACGCTATGAGATCCTGAAGCATTTTCTGCTTCTGGAGCATGACGACGAACGGTTGCTGCAGACCGAACAGGATATGAAGACCTCGACCCGGAGAGTGAACCTTCTTCTGACCCTGGAGCGGATCCTTTATCATATCGATAAGTTCGAAGCGTCCCGGGAAGAGGAGATGCTGGTCAAACTCGCCTCTATCGTCAAGGAACTGCGTTTTTACCACTGCAGCAAGAACATGACATCCATCCGGAGGACCCTGGCCCTGCTGATCCGCTATCAGAAGGAGGACGGCAGTTTCCCCGTGTCGCTTGAAGCGAATATCTTTATCATCGAGACCTTTCTCGAATACGGGATCGTCACGAATCCCTATATGGAAAAGGCAATGAAATGGCTGCTCCGCCGGCAGCGGCCGGATAAAGGCTGGGGCTCTACCCAGGCGGGGCATTCCGATGTCTGGATCAGCTGTAAAGTGCTTCACGCATTCAGTTACTGCGTCAGATACATCAGTAACACCAAGATCAAAAAAGGCGTGAGCTTTGTGCTTGAACATCTTTACGATGAGAACCGCGGCGGCATCATTGAAGGCAAAGAGGCCTGGCAAACCCTTTCCACAGGGTTCCGGCTTCCGGAATTCTATGCCGGCGGGGTGCTCTCGGTCCTCGAGATGCTTGCCCGCATGAACATGAGTTACGATGACCCGCGCATCTCCGGAATGCTCGAGTGGCTGAAAGACAGGCAGATGCGTTCCGGCCTCTGGCCTTCACAGACTTACGATCCGGAAACAAAACGTTCCGACGAGCGTGTAAGTATGCGGGTCGTGCGTGTTCTGAAGCTTTTTTACATCATGCCGATGCACGGCTCGGCGACGATAAAGACCTTCCGCATCAAACAGGGCGGAAGAACATCTGCAAAAAAACCGTCGTTCCTGAAGGAGAAAACAAAAAATGAAGATGATGATAATACCTAAAACAGAAGATAAAAGGTGAAAAAAATAATGAATAAGTTCGAACCGGTTGATTTTGATAGAAATATTATGGATTCCTATAACAGCCCGAAAGAGATCCCGATCATGCCGCTGCGGAACACCGTATTGTTCCCGCAGCAGATCATTCCCCTTTATATCGGACGCGACCATTCGCTGCGTCTGCTGAAAGACATCATGAACAAAGAGCGCATCTTCGTGACGGTCGCACAGAAAGATATTGCGATAGAAAATCCGGAAGAGGGGGACCTCTACAAATACGGGACCCTTACGAAGGTCATAAAGATATTTGAAATGCCGGACAACAGCCGCAGCGTGATCGTCCAGGGACTGAAACGCGTCAAGATCCATTCGATCACCCGTCAGAAGCCCTATTACCACGGCATCGTGGAACGGATGAAGGAACACTATGATGAATCGATCGAGACGGTCGCGATCCGGGAAAAATTAAAGGAATATTTCAGGGAGATCGTTGAGATCTCCGACTATCTGTCCAAGGACAATATCACGATCATGATGAATGCGGGGGATGAAGGAAACCTCGCCGACGTGGTCGTCTCGATGCTGAACATCTCCGTTGAGGAAAAACAGCACATCCTTGAGCAGTTCGACATTAACAAGCGCCTCTCGGAGACCTCGGTCATCCTTCACCGCGAAATGCAGAAGGCCAAGATCGGCGAAAAGATCATGACCGACGTGAAGGACTCGATCAACAAGAACCAGCGCGAATATTACCTGCGCGAACAGATGAAGGCGATCCGCAAGGAGCTCGGGGAAGATGAGGACGAACGCATTACGGACCTGAAAAAGAAACTGGAAGAAGCGCAGCTCCCGGAAGAGGCCAAAGAAGCCGCCGACCGGGAACTTGAGCGCCTCACCCGCATGTCCAAACAGTCCCCGGAATACAACGTCAGCCTCACCTATCTCGAGCTGATGGCCGAACTCCCCTGGTCCGTTTCCACGGATGACGAGATCGACCTGAAGAACGCGGCAAAGATCCTGGAGGAAGATCACTACGGCCTGCAGAAGATCAAGCTGCGTATCCTCGAATACCTCGCGGTCAGAAAGCTGAAGGTCGAGAACGACCCGAAATCCGCGGTCAAGGGACCGATCCTCTGTTTTGTGGGACCCCCCGGGACCGGAAAGACTTCCGTGGCAAAATCCATTGCCCGCGCCATGGGCCGCAACGTACACCGCATGTCGCTCGGCGGCGTGCGCGACGAGGCGGAGATACGAGGACACCGACGGACCTATATCGGCGCCATGCCGGGCCGCATCATTCAGGGCATAAAGAAGGCCGGGTCCAACAACCCGATCTTTATCCTTGACGAGATCGACAAGCTGGGTGCGGATTACAAGGGGGATCCATCCAGCGCGCTGCTCGAGGTGCTGGACCCCGAACAGAATTACAGTTTTTCCGATCACTACCTCGAGACCTCCTTTGATCTCAGCAATGTGATGTTCATCGCCACCGGGAACTGGGCGGAGACCATTCCCGGTCCGCTTCGTGACCGGATGGAACTGATCGAGTTCACCGGTTACATCATGCCCGAAAAAACGCATATCGCCAAAAAATTCCTGATCCCCAAGCAGGTCAAGGAACACGGGCTTACGGAAAAGGATCTCGAATTTAAGGAAGACGGTATTCGACGCATTATCCAGGACTACACCCGGGAAGCCGGCGTGCGGCATCTGGAACGCGAGATCGCCCATGTGTGCCGCAAAGTGGCGAAGGAAAAGGTCGAGACCAAGACATTCCGCAAACGCACGATCGGAGACAAACAGGTTGCAAAATATCTGGGAAAACAAAAATTCTACAGTGATCGTGCGGAACGAATGAAACGCGCCGGCATTGCCATCGGACTTGCCTGGACACAGGTCGGCGGTGATATCCTCTTTATTGAGGCGACCAAAATGCCCGGTGAGGGGAAATTGCAGCTTACCGGCCAGCTCGGTGATGTCATGAAAGAATCGGCCAAGGCCGTATTGAGCTTTATCCGATCCAATGCGAGAGAGCTGGGCATCAATGAACGGTTTGACAAGGAACACGATATACACATCCATATTCCCGCCGGCGCCGTGCCGAAGGATGGCCCCTCCGCCGGTGTTACCCTCCTGAGCGCCGTTGTCAGTGTGCTGAGTGAAAGAAAGGTAAAGAACGATCTTGCCATGACCGGGGAGATCACCCTTCGGGGAAGCGTATTGCCCGTGGGAGGGATCAAGGAAAAGGTGATCGCGGCGCATCGCGCCGGCCTGAAGACCATTATCCTGCCGCATCAGAATAAAAAAGACCTTGACGACATTCCCGAAGAGATCCTTGAAGGGCTGAATTTTCATTTTGTCAAGGATATGAGCGAAGTGCTGGAAAAAGCCCTTGAAACGAACCGGTAACCGCACACAGTAAACCGAAAATGATCCAGCTCGCCGATATCTCCGTACATTTTGGTTTCCAGGCACTTTTTGACCGCGCATCCCTCGCCCTTCCTCCCGGACGGCATCTGGGACTGATCGGCCAGAACGGTTCCGGAAAGTCCACCCTTCTCAAACTGATCGCCGGTGAGACGGAACCTGCGTCGGGACGTGTGGTCGTTCCTTCCAATACCAATGTCGCCTACCTTCCTCAGGAGATCCGCTACGGATTTGAGAAAACGACGCTCCTGGAGGAGGTCCTGACTGTATTTGATCATATTTATGAGATCGAGAACCAAATGCGGGCCCTCGAAAGGAAGATCTCCGAATCTGCGGATGAGGAGACACTGGCTTCCTATGACCGCCTTCAGGAACGTTTTCACCGGCTGAACGGTTATGCAACCGAGGCAAAGGCCCGTGAGATCCTTACCGGGCTCGGCTTCCGGGAAACGGACCTTTCCCGGCCCGTTTCGGAATTTTCGGGCGGCTGGTACATGCGCATCGCCCTGGCCAAGATCCTGCTGGACGAACCTGACTGCCTCCTGCTGGACGAGCCCACGAACCATCTGGATATGGAAACCCTGGTATGGCTGGAAAATCTGCTTTCCCGCTTCAGGGGCACCATGGTGCTTGTCTCGCACGACCGCTATTTTCTTGACAGGCTCATTGACGGTGTTATCGAGGTTGAGAACGGAAAGATCAGCAGCTATCAGGGTAATTACACGGATTACGAAGTCCAGAAAGAAGTCCGGATGGAACAGGAACTGGCCGTACAGAAGAACCGGGAGCGGCAGATCGCACACATGGAACAGTTCATCGAACGTTTCCGCTACAAGGCCAGCAAAGCCAGTCAGGTGCAAAGCCGCATCAAACAGCTTTCAAAGATCGACCTGAAAACGATCCGGCGCGATACCCGGAGTATCTCCTTCCATTTTCCGCCCTGCGAACGCTCGGGGGATCCGGTCGTCGCCGCCCGCCGGCTCAGCTATTCCTATACCGGGGAGCCCTTGCTCGATCAATGTGACCTGGAGATCCGGCGCGGGGAAAAAGCCGCCCTGGTCGGACCGAACGGCGTCGGGAAGACCACACTGATGCGGCTGATCACCGGAGCACTGCATCCGCAGGAGGGGTCGCTGAAGACCGGGTACAATCTTCACACCGGATACTTCGCCCAGCAGCATCTGGAACAGCTTGATCTCCGCAAGACCGTGCAGGATGAGGTCTGGAGCGCCGCACCGGAACTGCCGCGGAATGAAATACGGGGGCTCCTCGGACGCTTCCTGTTTTCCGGCGATGACGTGCTGAAGCCCGTTTCGGTGCTGAGCGGTGGCGAAAAAAGCCGCATCGTTTTGATCAAGCTTCTGCTGACCAACGCGAATTTCCTTGTCCTCGACGAACCGACGAACCATCTTGACATGCAGAGCAAAGAGATACTCGCTTCGGCACTGGACGAATTCCGGGGCGCCGTCCTAATCGTCAGCCACGACCGTTTTTTCCTGGATATGCTTGTCAGTAAGATCATTTATTTTAAAGACCACCGGACGAAGGAATTCCTGGGAAATTATTCCGAATATGAAGCACGCATCCTTCAGCCCGCACTGCAGCAGAATGCCGCCGCCGGAACGGAAAAGCAGCAGGAGAATGACAGAAAGACCCAAAAACGGCGGGAAGCGGAAGCAAGGCAGGCCCGGTACCGGGCATTGAAGGGCATCCGTGAAGAACTGTCCGGGCTGGAAAAACGGATCGGGGAAACCGAAAAGCAGAAAAAGGAACTGGATGACCTTTTCATTTCCCCGGAGTTCAAGGACCTTCCACTCGATGAAATGCACCGCAGCTCCCGGCAGCACAACAGACTGACAAAAACGCTTGAAAAACTGGAACTGCGCTGGCTGGAACTTCATGAGGAAATGGAAGCGGCGGACTGAGGATCCCCGCCAGCCCCGGACGGGACAAGATATTTTCCATTCCTTTCCCGGGTTTTACATACACTTATCCCGCTTTCCCCTTTCGCCCGTATGCCGCCCGCATTTTTTCAAAATCGCCTCAATAAATCCGCGGAATATGTGATATTTTTATTAAGTTATCAGGGAATGCTTAATGATACCGTCATTTACCGTTTTTAATGATCATTGCGATGTATTAAATGAAAAGGAGTAAAAATATGAAAGTGCTTATCACCGACGGCCTCTGTGAGAAGGGCCAGGAAATCCTCAGCAAGGCGGGCATCGATGTTGACCTCCGGCATTACGAGCCCGAAGAACTGGTCAGGGCCATCCCGGAATACGATTGCGTATTGGTGCGTTCGGCGACCAAAGTACCGAAAGCCGTCATCGATGCGGGAACAAAGCTGAAGGTCATTGCCCGCGGCGGGGCGGGGATCGACAATATCGATCACGAATATGCAAAAACGAAGGGGATCCCCACATTGAATACGCCCGCGGCGAATTCCGCCTCCGTTGCGGAACTTGCGATCGCCCATATGTTTGCCCTGGCGCGTTTCCTCAACCGTTCGAATATCAGCATGCGCGAAGGAAAATGGGAGAAGAAAAAATACAAGGGCTTTGAGCTGGCGGGAAAGACCCTCGGCATCATCGGTTGCGGCAAGATCGGCCAGCTTACCGCGGAAAAAGCGCTCGGCCTGGGAATGAAGGTCATCGGCACCGATCCGGTGGTAAAGGAAAGCCGCGTGGACATCGGTTTCACTTCCTTTGAGGAGGTACTGAAAAAAGCGGACATCATTTCGATGCACGTTCCAAAAATGAAAGCGCCCCTTATCGGAAAGCACGAGATCGACAAAATGAAGGACGGCGTGTATATCATCAACTGCGCCCGCGGCGGAGTTGTGGATGAAAAGGCCCTGCTCGACGCCCTGAACAGCGGCAAGGTTGCCGGAGCCGGCCTTGACGTCTATGTCAATGAACCTGCCGACAATACGGAACTGATCACGCACCCCGCCGTCTCCGTCACTCCCCATATCGGCGCCGCCACTGTCGAAGCACAGGAGCGCGTGGGCATCGAGATCGCGGAAAAGATCGTAGATGCACTGAAAAGATCATGACCCCATGACAGGGAATCTACAGGAAAAGGCGCCCCGGGCGCCTTTTTTCTTCCGAAACAGGTTTTACGAACGATCAGGGCACACCACCGTGACGTTTTTATTGTTTTTATCCCCGGTTTCCGCTAATTTACAGCCTGAAATCATCATCAACGGAGGTTTTTTATGGTCAGAATAAAAGCATTCCACGGGATCCGCCCCCAGAACGAGCTGGCGCCCCTTGTCGCGTCGCCGCCCTATGACGTGATCGATTCCGCCGAAGCCCGTCTTCTTGTCCGGGACGATCCCTACAGTTTCCTGCATGTGATCAAATCCGAGGTGGACCTTCCCGAAGATACGGATCCCTACGATCCTTCCGTCTACCGAAAGGCCTCGGAAAATCTGAAACAATTTCGTGAAAAATATCTTCTGCAGGACCGGAAGCCCTCCATGTACATTTATCGCCAGATCATGCACGGCCGTTCACAGACCGGCCTGATCAGCGTTCAGCACATCGACGATTATCTTGAAGGAAAGGTCAAAATCCACGAACTCACCCGGGAAGAAAAGGAAAAGGACCGTATTACCCATATCGACACGGTCAATGCAAATACGGGGCCGGTCTTTCTGACCTATCCGCAGGACCGCCTGATCGATGCGCTGATAGCCCAGGCCATCATCGCCGCTCCCGAATATGATTTTTTCAGTCCGGACGGTGTTCAGCACATCCTCTGGCATATTGACGATCCGAAGATCATGAAAGGGCTTAAAAAGGCCTTTTCGCATGTGGACCACGTCTACGTTGCCGACGGGCATCACCGTTCGAAGGCTTCCGCCATGGTGGGAAAGATGCGCAGGGAGGCCAACCCGCAGCACACGGGAAAGGAAGAGTACAACTGGTACCTGACGGTCCTCTTCCCCTCCGATCAGCTGAACATCATCGATTACAACCGCGTCGTGAAGGACCTGAACGGTTACTCTCCGGAGGCCTTTCTTACAAAGATAGCAGATGCGTACACGGTGGAGAAAAAATGCTGCCGCTTTTCCGCAAAACCCGGGAAGCAGCAAGAGATGGCAATGTACACGGACCACACCTGGTACCGGCTTACCCTCCGGGGAGGGATGGCCGATACGGAGGATCCGGTGGCAAGCATGGATTCCGCACTGCTGACCGAACATATTCTTACCCCCGTTCTGGGCATCAAAGATCTCCGGAAAGACGACCGGATCGATTTTGTGGGCGGGAAACGCGGACTGGAGGAGCTTGAACGCCGCGTGGATTCCGGTGAGATGGCAGCGGCTTTTGCCCTCTGTCCTATCAGCATACGTCAGCTGATGGATATCGCCGATTCCAATGCACTGATGCCGCCGAAAACCACCTGGTTCGAACCGAAATTACAGAGCGGGCTTGTGATCCACTCGCTGGAAGATGAGGCATGAGACATCCCGCCCTTGTCAAATGGGAAAAGGCCCTGAAGTCGGTACTGGATGAGGTCGATATCGTTCTTGAGGAACGCTACGGCGGGAAGTATGACCTGCATCCCGCCCGACGGCCGCACGGAAGTACCTCCAACCGTTCGCATGACGGCCTCTTTGACATCCGCGGCGAATTCACCCTGGGACTGGGGTCCACCGCCGGAAGGGGATATATTGTCGATATCGACCTTAAAACACTGGAAAACGTTCCCGGCGACGTCATTGAGCGCATTGAAGACGATGCGATCACGGAACTGAGGCAACGCCTTCCCCGGGTGTTCCCGGACCGGGAACTGCACATTGAAAGGGACGGTAACGTGATCAAGATCACCGGCGACCTTTCGCTGGGAAAGGCGCACTGACGGCCAACCGCCGTATTACGCCGGATCCCCGGGATCGACGGTCAGTTCCCCGTTCTTTGCACGGATCACATAGCGTTTCCCGGCCAGCAGCTGTCCCTCCAGCAATTTCTGCGCCAGACGGTTCTCCACTTCATGCTGAATCAGCCGTTTCAGGGGACGCGCGCCGAAATCGGGATCATAGCCCTTTTCGGCCAGGTACCCGCGCGCGCTCTCATCAAGGTCCACAACAATATTCTGCAATTTAAGCCTTTTCTGTAAACGCCTGAACTGGATATCCGCAATGGCTTTCAGCTGTTCCTTTGTAAGCGCGTGGAAGGCCATGATCTCATCGATACGGTTGATGAATTCCGGTTTAAAACTGCGGCGCAGGCGTTCCTGCAGGCCGGCATCCAGCGTGTCGAAACTCGTGCCTTTCTCAAAGACCTCCCGTCCGAGTTCGGACCCGAGGTTGGAAGTCATGATAATAAGCGTGTTCCGGAAATCCACGGTCCTTCCCTTTCCGTCCGTAAGGCGCCCGTCATCGAGTATCTGCAGCAGAATGTTGAATACGTCGGGATGCGCTTTTTCGATCTCATCCAGTAAGATGACGGAATAGGGTCTCCTGCGAATGCTCTCCGTCAGTTTACCGCCTTCTTCGTAGCCGATATACCCCGGCGGGGCCCCGATGAGCCGGGAGACGGAATGTCGCTCCATATATTCGGACATGTCCATGCGCACCAGGGCATTCTCATCGTCAAAGAGAAAATTGGCCAGTGCACGCGAAAGTTCGGTCTTCCCCACTCCCGTCGGTCCGAGGAAAAGGAAGGAACCGATGGGCCGGTTCTCATCCCCGAGACCGCTGCGGCTGCGGCGTATCGCATTCGACACGGCTGCAAGCGCCTTGTCCTGTCCGACGACGCGTTCATGAAGATGATCCTCCAGGGTCAGCAGGCGTTCATTTTCGGACTGCAGCATGCGGGTCACCGGAATGCCGGTCCAGCGGCTGACCACCCCGGCGATATCCTCATCATCCACTTCCTCTTTCAGGAGCGAGGATTCACCGTGCAGCTTTTCCAGCTTCGCTTTCTGTTTTTCCAGCTTTTCCTGCATCTTCACCTGGGCGCCGTAGCGTATCTGAGCCACTTTTTCATAGTCTCCCCTCCGTTCCGCTTCCGATTCCTCTGCCCTGAGCTGGTCGATACTGCTTTTCAGATTTCGTATCTCCCGGATGAGGGAGACCTCGGACATCCATTTTTTTTTCATGCCCTCCAGCTCCTCATTGAGTGAGGAAAGCTCTTTTTCCAGCGCTTTCAGCCGCTGAGCGGAACGGGCATCCTTTTCTTTCTTGAGCGCCTCCTTTTCGATCTCCAGCTGAATGCGCCTCCGTTCCAGTTCATCGAGTTCCTCTGGCATGCTGTCGATCTCCACGCGGAGTCGCGATGCGGCCTCATCGACCAGGTCGATCGCCTTA
>JAGYLW010000022.1 GCA_018400915.1 Fidelibacterota bacterium | reverse complement strand
TTGCTGACCAAGAACGGTTTTGAATGGATGAACGCCTATCATCCCGAAGTGCAGGATCTTCTCGCGGCGCTGATCCTCGAGGTCGTCAATTATTACGATATCGACGGGATCCAGGGGGATGACAGACTTCCGGCACAGCCCGTCCACGGGGGATATTCACAATACACGGCGGATCTCTACCGTTCCGAACACAGCGGGGAACCTCCTCCTGACGATTTCCGTGATCCGGAATGGATGCGGTGGCGCGCCGATCAGCTCAATGCCTTTGCCGAACGTATCTATGAAGAGGTCAAAGCGGCGGATCCCGGTGTCCTTGTCACCTGGGCACCCAGTGTGTATCCCTGGTGCTATGAAGAATATCTCCAGGACTGGCCTTCCTGGATCGCGGGAGGATACGCGGACCTGGTCATTCCCCAGGTCTACCGTTATGATACGGTCTCGTATGAAAATACCCTTCGCAGTCAGGATATACACGAACTTGCGCCGGAAAATGCCGGTACCGCTCTCATTCCCGGCATGCTCCTGAACCTGGGTTCCTACCTGATGCCGGAAGAAATGCTACAAAGAACGGTGGAGATCAACCGGGAACTCGGATATCAGGGAGAAATATTCTTCTTTTACGAGGGCCTTCGCCAAGAGAACGACCGCAATGCGGAGATCCTCTGGGAACTCTATCAGGGGACTGTTTATGAAAAATAAGTACCTGGTGCTTTACTGCCTTGTTACTTTCTTATGCCCGGTCAAAGGTGAAACACCGGTTGAGTTACGCGCGGTAAAGATCACCAACGTGGACAGCGATATCATGTTCACGGACCGGAATATCGTGCGCGGCATGGCCTATCTGGATTCGATCAATATCAATACTGTCCTGGTTTGCGTCTGGAACAGTAACGGCGCCGACGGCGACTATACGCTCTATCCCAGTGATGTGATGTCGGAATATTTCGGCCGGCAGGCACGCATCCATCCCGCCTTTTCCGGACGGGACCCCCTGCGGAATATCCTTGTGGAAGCACACGCACGCGGCATCGAGGTGCTCCCCTGGTACGAGATGGGCTTCTCCACTTCCTGGTCGCAGTCGGGCGGACATATCCTGGCCGCATATCCGGACTGGGCCTGCAGGGAAGTGGACAGTTCCCTCTGCGTAAAGAACGGTTTCGACTGGATGAGTGCCATTCATCCCGAAGTACAGGACTTTATCCGCGCCATCACGCTGGAAACCTGCAAACACTATGATATCGACGGCATCGAATACTCCGACCGCATACCTGCCATGCCCGCGGAAGGAGGATATGGATCCGCCGCCGTTGAGCTCTATAAGTCCGAGCATGACGGTGCATCGCCGCCGTCGGATCACAACGACAGTGAATGGCTGCGCTGGCGTGCGGACAAACTGACGGACTGGTACCGGGAGGTCCGGGATTCCGTGAAAGCGATCAACGAGAACCTGCATGTATCTTCAAGTCCCAGTGTCTATCCATGGTCCTATTATGAATACCTTCAGGATCCCAAAACATGGCGGAACGAAGGAATATGCGACGACGTCATCCCACAACTGTACCGCAAGACCTATGCGGAATACCAAACGGCATTTTTCAATTCCCTTGCCAATTATAACGACGTTTCCCGGGTGTTCGGCGGTGTGTGCCTGTACCAGCGGTATTCCGATTTCACCGGGGAAGAGTATCTCATGGGACCGGACTACATCATGGATTTCATGGAGCTCAACCGTAACAACGGGGTGGCGGGAGAAGCCTGGTTCTTTTATGAGGGACTTCAGAAAGCATTCCGGGATTTTGACGGCAGTTTTGATCAGACGAACCCGGTCACGGTCGGGGACACCCTGAAAAGTACTTTCTACCGGGAAAAGGCGCGCCTTCCCCACCGTGGGGATCCCGCACGGCGTCCGCGGACAGCTTTTATTCCCGAGAACGATGAAATATATACCGTACGAACACGAGGGTGGACACGTCCGGCAGGACAGCATCTTTCACAAATGACATACCGCGGTGATAATGTACTCTACAGTCTCGGCGGTGATACGATCCATTACCGGCAGGATATCCCGGCGGCAGGGTATTACAATATCTATATTTATAATCCGGTTTTCGTCAATGCAACACGTGCGGCGCCCTATGTTTGCGGAAGCGACACTTTCTTCGTGGACCAGAAAGGTCCGGAAGCCTCGGGCTGGCGTCGGCTGACAACGCGTTATCTTGGATCCGGAGAACAGGTCATTCTTTCGCTGCATTCCAACGCCGGCGATGGCGGGCCGGTGCTGGCCGATGACGTGATCGCCCTGCCCAACCGAAACACATATCTGCAGGAGCATCCGGAAAGCTCCCTGAACGCTGTCCCGCATCCGCAGGATCTCATCCTGCATGCCATCTATCCCAACCCTTTCAATATTGTTACCACCGTGCCCTTCAGCCTGTCCGGACGGCAGAGATTACGGATCGATCTCATCAATCTCGGCGGCAAAAAGGTAAAGGAACTGTTCCGGGGAAGCCGTGGATCCGGCCGGCATGCATTGTTATTTTCGGCAGAAGACCTGAAGTCCGGGATGTATTTTATCCGGATACAAAATGACCGGGGAGCCCGGGATGTGCAGAAGATTATTTTACTGAAATAAGACCGGCGGTCAAAGGAACAGGATTTTCGATCTCATTCTATCAGGTTCCCGGACCGGATAACGGCACATAACTCATCATTTTCGCCGATCACGATCAGGTCCGCGTCATAGCCGGGCCTGATAAAGCCTTTACGGCCGTCGATGCCCATGCGCCTTGCGGGATTTTCGGAGGCCGCCTGGAGGGCTTCACGGAGGGGGCAGCCGGTAAACCGTTTGAAGCGCATCATGATCTCAAAAAGGCTCAGGGAAGTCCCGATGAGCCCCGATCCGTCCGCGTAGAACACGGCGCCTTTCTCGGAGATATAGGGTTTGGAACGGAAATGGTATTCGCCGTCGGGCAGGCCGGTGCATTCGATGCCGTCGGTGATGCAGATACAGCGTTCCGGCCCGAAAATATCGCGGTAAAAACGTATTGCTCCGGCATACAGATGCACTCCGTCGCTGATCAGCTGAACCGGGACGCCGAAAGCCAGGATGGCCGGCAGCGGGCCGGGGTCCCGGTGATGGAAGGGGCGCATGGCGTTGCCAAGGTGCGTCACGTATCCCATCCCCTGCTCAAAGCCTTTGCGCGCCTGCTCCGTATCCGCGTCCGAGTGCCCGAAGGAAGCGACCACGCCGTCTTCCCTGCAGGCACTGAGGATCTCCTCCATACCGTCCAGTTCCGGCGCGCAGGTCAGGATGGAAAGCCTTCCCCCGCATTTCCGGCGTATGTCACGGTAGACCGCCATGCCGGGCTTGCTCAGGTATTCCGCCGGGATGCCTCCCTTTTTCACGGGATTGATGAAAGGACCTTCAAGGTGGATCCCGGGACAGGCGGCCTCTCCCTCCCCCGCTCCGATACTCCCCAGCAACTGAAGATGCTTGTTTTCCGCGCCGGGAAGATAAAAACTTGTCGCATAGAAGGTGGTGGTTCCCAGCCGGCAGAGAGTGGATGCGGCGGTGTGAACCCCCGCTTCCGTACCGTCGGAAAGGTCGCCGCCCCCGGCCCCGTGCACATGCGTATCGATAAGGCCGGGCGCAACGATCCGCTCCCGCGCATCGAAAAGGATATCCGCATGTTCCGGGATCTCCCGACAGATCCCCAGGATCTTCCCGTCTTCGAGGGCAAGATGCCGGACTTCAGCGGGTTCCGTGTATAAACGGCAATTGATCACATACTGAGGCATGATAACCCTTTATGATTTCCTGTCGGCGGCACCGGGATCAGAATGCCGTGCCGATGCTAATGGTGTTCACACCGCCGAATACGCGGTAGACTTCATAGGAGTAGTCGAAACGCAGCCGGGCCGCACCGATCTTTTTGTGCAGGCCCAGTCCGAAGGTCAGTCCCCGCTGGTCATAATTGATACGGTATCCCGCGCGGACGAAAAAGGTATTCATGTAGCGGTATTCCGCACCGAATTTTACCTTTTCCCTGTAATCCCGCGGATGGGTGGATTCCACGCCGAGAGTCAGGCCGTGCAATTCGCTTTCCTTGTTGAGTAGTTCCAGGAGCTCCGCATGGATGCTGAAACTGACCGAGAACGGCAGCGGAAAGGCCTCACGCACGTAGGTCACCTCGCGGGAAACGTTCTGGATCACCGCCCCGAAACGGACGCCGCTGTCAATGAAGTCGTAAGTGGCGCCGATGTCGATAGCGGGCTCGCCGTGCGCATTTTCGACGACATCCGTCACCAGGGACGTATCGCTCAGGTTCGCCCCCTCTATCCCGATCGTCACGGTCCCCAGGTCCTGATAGGCATATTTCAGGCGGACCCCGTAGGAAAAGCGGTCCGACACGCGCTGGGCGAAGCTCAGTCCCGCGGCAAAGGCCGTGGAGAGAACGTACCGGTCTCCTCGAAACCTGCTCATTGTCTGCGCGCCGCGTACCGTGGAATTCCCGTAGTCCATAGCGGTCAGCTGTCCGCTGCGAGAATCGGAGGTGTTCCTCAACCCGCACGGCGCCGGCAAGGGCGCCAGGGTTGATATCCGCGATCCCGCGGGTGTAATTACGGACACGTCGCTGCGTCCTTCGAGCCATCCGGAGACCAAAGGATTCCAGAAGACCGTATTAAGGCATTCTCAATCCCGATGACCCCATGCCTCCCCGCGCGATCGCTTCGGGTACTGACGGGATTTTCGAGAAAGCGAATCACCTGTGCCTTTTTTCTGACCGTCCATGCGGTGGCGGCAGAAGACGGCCAGCAGGATGCTTGGCACAAAGAGGTATTCTTGCTTTCATGACAGACCTCATCGAATAATGACAAATTTTTCATATTGATCCGCAGCGGGTTGCCTTCGGCACTTCCGCATCCACGACATAGAGGATATAGATGCCGCTGGCAACATGCTGATTGTTGTCCGTTTTCTGATCCCAGATCTCCTGGTCCGTACCGATATGGTCGAAGGCGTCAACCCGGTCGCCGGTCTCGGTAAAGATCATGATCCTGCATTTGTAGGGCAGGTAAGCGAAAATGATCTGGTTCTCCTCACCCGGGAATCCCATAGCGCCTGCATTGAGCGTGGCGGGATTGGGAACGACGCGCACATTCTGCGTGGTGCTGAGCCCCGCCTTGAAAGGCCGTGCCGGCAGCTTGCTGCGGTTTGCGTAGCGCGAGCTTTCCAGCTTCTGTCCCGGGAACAGGCCGTCCGTATTCTGCGTCCCGTCATCCAGGGCCGTCACGGCGTAGTAATAGGAAACGCCGCGGGTAACGTCGGTATCCACATACTGGGTTTCGCTGCGGTCCGTGGTCTCGTAAACCCTTTCCCAGGTCTCTGCATTGTAGTTGTCGCCGGGATCGTTCACGGCAGCGGCACCCTTTTTCCGGTACACCCGCCAGGCATACCAGTCGTCCACTTTCGTATCGGGATCGAGGTAATAGTCCCCGGAGGGATAGGACCAGTCAATCACAACCTTGTCCGCATCGCTGTTCACGACCATATCGGGCGGCGGAGGCGGGTCCGGGATGTTCAGGTCGCGGTTCCACACCCAGTTTGCGCGATCCATGGTCATGAACAGGGAATCCTTCCCCGTGAGGATAGCGTCCCGTTTTTCTTCATCGCTGATCTCGCCGGCCAGCCATGCCCGTCCGACGGAATCGGCTTTATCGTAGCCGATGGAACCCGCGCCTATCGCATATGTCACGCAGAGGGAATCCCTGATTCCCGCTTCATGATCGAGCGTCATTTCGTAGGGGCCCACCGTGATAAAGCGCATCGGACCTTTCTGTGAACCGTTCTCGGCAATGAATCCCTCGGTTACGGGGTCCAGGGGAAAGCGCCCCCTGCTGTCTTCGCCGATATAGGTGTCCCGCACGCCGACATCCGCACGGCCCCAGAAATCGTTCACGATATCCGCATGCGGAATGGCATACGGCTGCGAGACGTCGTCCTGACTTTTGTCAAAGGTGTTCTTCGCCGAATGCAGCAGAGCGTAGCCGGGGATCTGCGGAGAATGCAGGTGACCGTTCACCCGGTCCGGGTCGCCGGTGTCATCGCTGCTGCCGTTCGAATAGGAGCTGGTGCCAATCGTTTTATAATCCCAGTAGTAAGCGACCTTCAGTGAATCCCGGTTCCCGCCGTCCAGCTGCGTCCGGTCGGCGAACCAGCTGTCGAGGTCATCTTCCGATTCGTAGGCGAAACCGTTCATCACCATGTATTCGCCGGCCTTGGAAGGGCCGAAGCTGAACTCCACCGGCCACCAGAGATCCACGGTCTGGGAGGGAAAGAAATCCGAGGAATCCGGCTGCTCGATCGGGGGCTTGGTCTCTCCCGTGAATTTCAGGGTTGCCTGATAGATAAAATAATTCTCATGGTTCGGATTGCTGTAGGCGTACATTTTCACATGGGAGCGCATACCGAATGCGGTCAGGACATCCTCCCATTCCGTAACGATATCCGAAGGAATGTCCGGATCCAGCTCCCAGGTGTACTCCTGGTACTGCGGAACGCCGTCCACCGTCACATAGGGCGGACGATAGCGCCGGCGTTCATGGGAATAGTCATTCTTTGCGTAATTCACGCACTTGAAGGGAATGATCTGCTGCTGGCCGTCCTCGTTGACAAAGCCGTCGTCGTCGAAACAGATCGGCTGGAATATCTGGTAAAGCATCTGTGAATGCCACTGGTCCGCCGGATAATACCATTCCTCGGTTTGCTGGGGATTGTCACCGCAGAACATCCAGCTGTACTGGTTCGTGAACTGCCCTTCCCCGTTCGATTTCTTCAGGGAGAAGTCGATCGCGTTCACGTTCAGGAACATGGGCGCGCCGTTATAGTTCCTCTGCGCATATGCGGCCGCCGCAAGGATCAGAAGCAGGGTGCCGCTCGCTTTCAATATTTTCCTTATCATCATGACCTCCTTAAATATCCACGGACAGGTTAAGGGTGATACGGCGGGGATTCAGGAATATCGGGGCTTCGAACCAGCCGGTGTCGATATGTTCCTTATCCCACTCGCCCCATTTGTCGTCTCCGTGTTCTTCGCCCTCTTCAAAGGGAAGTTTCAGTGACTCCTCATAGTTATTGTACTGGGTGTTGCTCATTCCTCCGATATAGAGGCGTTTCTGATTGAAAAGGTTGGTGATCCTCACACTCAGTTCCAGATAATGGTTGCCGGCCTGAATGCGCTTCCCCGCCTTCAGGTCCGTATTGGTGTAATCGACGATGTCCGCCTTTTGCTGTGCACCGGTGATCGGGTCGGTCCTCATCACCGCTTCGCCGCCGTCCGCCCATTTGACATTGAAATTCAGTTTCCAGCCGCCCAGCGGATAAACCCCGCCCAAAGCGGGCCCGTAGCGGACGGGGGTGTGAAAGGACAGGGCCGCATTGGCTTTCGGCAGGGGCATGATATTGCTGATATTGGCGCTGCGCTCCTCGTTGATCGCCGTGACGCGGTTCTCGTAGAGATAACGCAGGCCGGACTGTCCCCAGCTTTTAAGCATGTAGTCCATATTGCACCACATGGTGAAGAAGCGTCCGGCAACTTTCTCCAGGCGCAATTCAACTCCCCGGATATCGGAATAGGCATCCGGCCGGTACTTGGTCGCCTCGAACTCTTCCCAGTAGTTGATATAGGTCCTGGGAAGCGGCATGTTGGACATGTCCTTGTAATACACCACGATATTGGCAAGAAAATTATCCAGGAACCGCTGTTCGTATCCGAATTCATAGGAGACGGTCCGCGCCATGGGAAGTTCGGGGGTCGGAAGGATGGCCTTGTCCCCGACGATGGCCAGGTTGTAGAGGTAGCTGAAATTGGGCCGCTGATAGAAGTGCCCGTAGTTGAAATACATTTTGCTGTTGACCGTCACCGGGAAAGAGACCCCGAGACGCGGTGAAAGCTTGAATTCGCCGCGGTATTTCTCCGTCGGCCAGCCGGGGGGGCTGTCGAGCATATCACGGAAGATCACCCAGCGCTCGTAGGATCCCCAGGACCCGGGAAGATACTGGTACGTGAGGTTGTAGAAATCCGGATACGCCTGGTCGATGGGATGCTCAAGGACAAAAATATCCTTCTGGGGATTGAAGTAGTCCCCGCGGACCCCGATCGTGGCGATCATGCCCTGGAATTCCAGCTTGTCCTGGGCATAGATCCCTGCCTCGATGGGACGTGCCGTATAGTACTGCCAGGTGTCCGGGACCCCGCAGGTGTACATTTTCTCGGACTGGAACCATGTGCCGCTGTACACGAAGGAATTCGTGTAATTAAAATTAAAGCCGGTCTCGAACTGATGGTAGCGTCCGAGCTGTGCGGTATAGCTTCCCTTCACGGAAGTGCTGAGCGTATAGGAAGAATCCACCGCCTGCAGCCCGCCGTAAATATAGAAAAGGTCCGTAAGGTCCTTCCCGAAATTGGTGGATCCGTAGGGAGTCCCGATCTCGGGGTAATTGAGCACGGGGATCGTATCCAGCATCACATAGGAAGCTTCCGATTCCGGATCCGCCGTCATGGGATTGATCGTGTGGTCCTGATAGTTCACCTGGGCTTCCATGGTGATATAGGAGGTCGGTGTCAGGCTGCGGTTGTATTTCAGGCCGCCCATGAACCAGGACTGGTCCAGATACTGCAGGGCGCTTTTATTGTACATCTGGATGTAGTTGGACAAAAAGCTCGCCTGCTGCCTGACGGCCTGCTCGGAATTGCTCAGGTATCCGAAACGGCTGGAATAGTCCTGGAGCCCGCCGCCCATGGTACTCGGCCGGTTGCTGGTATTGGTGGCCATATGGGCATACATGGCGTTCATACTGACCTTGGTCTTGTCATCCGGACGCAGGGTGACCTTCAGATGTGTATTCCAGTCCAGATAGGAATCCCGCGGCCCGATGGGATAGGCGAATTCCGAGCGTTCCAGTTTCCCCGCCAGCATGAAGGTCGAATTTTCCGTCAGCGGCACCGGGCCCGTCAGCGTTCCTTCAAAGAACAGGTCCGGCCGGGTGGCCACTTCATAGGTGGGATGCTGGATAAGCCAGAGCTGCCGTTTCATTTCCGGGCTCAGGCGCTGTGGCTCCATGCCGATATTCTCCAGGTTCCGTGTTCCGGTGCGCCGGTCTTCCCAGCCTTTGAACCCCGAGAATTCGTTGGGAATGATCCCCGCGGTGTCCGCCTCCGCCCCCACATAGGCAAACCCGGTTTCCGTGGTATCCGCAAAAATGCGGTAGATCATTCCTTCTTCTCCCCAGGGATTGGTGCCGAAAAAACGTTTCTGTCCCGCCGGCGTATAGTTGAAACGTCCGGAGAAATCGAATTTTTCGGGAGATCCCTCCTTGGTGATCACATTGACAAGGCCGGCCTGAATGCCGCCGTATTTCGCTTCAAAACCGCCGGTAAGCACCTGAAGTTCCTCCACGGAGGAGGAGTTGATGGAAATATAGGAATTCCCTGACCTTGCATCCCGGGAGGAAATCCCGTCGATCTGGATATCGGTCTCCCGGACGCTGCCGCCGCGGATACTTAGACCGGAGCCGTCATGGTCCGAGACCAGTTCCACACCTTTCATATTGCTGATAAATTCATCCATGCGCAGGGTCGGGGCTTCGTCAATACGTTCGCTGGAAACGATCTCCTGACTGGAGGCGAGGTCCGCTTTGATCACCTCTTTCTCTGCGACCACGGTTACCGCTTCCAAGCTCAGTGCTCTCTGCGTCATGGGAAATTCCAGCTGGATATTGCGGTCCAGGTTCACCCGGACCTTTTCAATGATATAATCATTGTACCCCATCATGCTCGCTTTGACCGTATAGGTGCCGGGACTTACGTTCAGGATCACAAAGTATCCGTCACTGTCGGTAAACGCCCCGCTGATCCGCTCCATTCTCACCGCCTGCTCGCCGTCCCATTTCTCGGTGATCATCACATTGGCGGCCTCCAGCGGTTCCTGCGTATTCTCATCGAGCACCAGGCCCGAGATCTTTCCCCCGGCCGAAAATGCCGCAAGCGGAACAATAAGCATCAGAAGAAATTTTGATCCCTTGAACATCATAAATCTCCTTGCATTATGTTTGCCAAACAAACCATGGTCTTACCGTTTGTCTGTGCTTCACTGTTTATTTTGATTATTTTTTAATGGTCGTAACCGTTGCCGGAAACATTTAAACATAAATGAATTTTATTCTTTTGTCAACAGAATTGTTTTTTTGCCGTTCTTTTCATACATTGCCGGTGTTAGGGAGTCATTCACCGTAAACAGCAGGTCCGTTATGAGTATTATCGCTGTCGACCTTAAGACCAACAAGATCAGCACGGCGCTCTTCCGTATGGACGGCGAGCTCCTTGAAAGCAAAAAGCGCCCCCTCGGGGACCTTCGCGCCACCCATGTGGGCCGTTTCCTCTGTCAGCAGATCGACGATTTCCTCAGAAGGTCTGCGGAACACCATGTGCGTGTCAGGGCGATCGGCATCTCCGTGCCCGGCATCTTCTATGAAAGTACCGGCACGGTCTGGGCGCCGAACATCCCCGGGTGGAGAAACTATCCCCTGCTGGAGGATCTCAGACATTACCGGATTCCCGTGCGGATCATGTCCGACCGCTGCTGCCACATTTTGGGCGAACACTGGAAAGGCGCCGCCCGGGGCTGCAAGAACGTTATCTATTATTCGGTGGGGGCCGGTATTTACGCGGGCATCATGATCGGGGGGCAGATATTGCGCGGCAGTCACAACGGGGGCGATCGGCTGGATGTCCCTTGACGGCCGCTACGACAAAAAATACAAAAAATACGGCTTTCTGGAGTATTACGCCTCCGCAAAGGGGATCGCCGAACGGGCGCGCGAGCTAGCGGAGAACACTCCGGAATACGAAGGCCCCCTGCGGGAGGCCGATATCAACATCCAGGACGTTTTCAACGCCTACAAGCTCGAAGACCCCGTTGCGGAACACATTCTCGCGGATGCGGTCAGATACTGGGGGATCTCTATCGGGAACCTTATCAGTATCTTCAATCCCAGCAAGATCATTCTCGGAGGCAGTGTCTTCGGGCCCGGCACGCAGTTCAAGCACCGGATCTACGAAGAAGCCGCAAAATGGGCGCAGCCGGTAAGCATGCAGGAAGTCACCCTGGTCCTCTCCGAACTCGGCAATCAGTCGGGGCTTGTCGGAGCCTGCCGTCTGGCGCTGATCGCCTGCGAGGAATTAAAGGAATGATTTTACACTCACTGCTTGACAATCGGATATTTTTATTCTAAAATTAAGCAGTCTTTCTGCTTTTCAGTTAGGCGACAATTTAAAACTTTAACAACTAAAGATCTTAAGCAAAACGAATAAGTTACTTTTATTCAAAGGATTATGCATGAGGAATAATTGTTATATCGGTATTGATACCGGGGGAACAAAGATCGCCGCGGCCCTGTTCAGCGCCGGGGGCGACATACTGACGCAGGATACCGTCCTGCTGGAGGGCGCCGGAGGCAGTGACGCCGCAGCGCTGATGAAGATCCTGATCCGTTCGCTTCAGGAACATGCCGCAAGGGAAGACCTTGACCTCCGCGGCATCGGCATCTGCATCCCCGGCATCGTGTACCACGACAGCGGGAATGTCTGGGCACCGAACATTCCCGGATGGGACAACTATCCCCTGCTGCGGGAACTCAGGGCGGAATTCGGAGATACGGCGGCGATCCGGATCGACAGCGACCGCGCATGCTGTATTCTCGCCGAAACCTGGCTGGGAGCCGCACAAGGATGCAGGAATGCCATATTCGTGGCGGTGGGCACCGGCATCGGCGCCGGAATACTGGTGGACGGAAGGATCCTGCGCGGGCACGGGGACATTGCCGGCGCCACCGGATGGATGGGCTCTGCAAGCCACGTATGAAGAGAAGCGCCATTTCGCCTGCGGCTGTTTTGAATACTATGCCTCCGGGGACGGCATTGCGCGCACCGCCGCGGAGATCGCAAAAAGCAAAACGGGGTATTCGGGCCCGCTGAGCGGGACTGCGCTCCGTGCGGAGGATGTCTTTTCAGCCTACAGGAAGGATGATCCCGTGGCAAGAGAGACCTTTGAGAACGTGATCGGCCTCTGGGGCATGGCCGTGGCGAATTACGTAAGCCTCTTTAATCCGGAAAAGGTCATTTTCGGCGGCGGTGTCTTCGGCCCCGCCGGGCAATTCCTTCCGCGCATCATCAGGGAAGCCCGGAAATGGGCGCAACCCATCGGGATCACACAGGTTTCTATAGAACTGACAACCCTCGGGAAAGATGCGGGCCTGTTCGGAGCAGGCCGCCTCGCTATCCTGCAGGAAAAAAAGGAAACGTCATGAACAAGAACACCCTTCCCTTTATTGCCGCCTGCCTGGGCATGTTCCTCTTTGGGATCGTCATGCTCTCCGTCGGAACGATCAATACCTACCTGATCACGAAATTCCAGCTGAACAACCTGGCCGCCGGAAGCCTGGCCTCCCTGCTTCCCTTCGGGATATTGCTGGGTTCCCTGGTCTTCGGGCCGGTCGTGGACCGCTACGGATATAAGCTGTTACTCATTGTGTGCACCCTGCTCATCGTTTTCAGCATCCTGCTGATCGCCTATACGGAGACCTTCCGTCTGATCCAGCTCGGCTTTCTCCTGATCGGCTTCAGCGGCGGGGCGATCAACGGGGGGACGAACGCGCTCGGTTCGGACGTGAGTTTGGAGAACAAAAGCGCCAAACTTTCCCTTCTGGGCGTCTTTTACGGCATCGGAGCGCTGGCATTGCCGCTGATCACCGGCGCGCTCTCGGAGTATATCGCCTATCAGTCCATCATTCTCGGGATCGGGCTTTTCCTTCTGCTGCCGGTCATCTATTACATCGCGATCCCCTTTCCCCCTCCGAAACAGCAGCAGGGCATTCCCCTGAAAAAAGTCTTCGCCATGTTCAAAGACAAGGTGCTCATCCTTTTTGCCTTCGTGCTTTTCTTTCAGAGCGCCGCGGAAGGGATCTCCAACAACTGGACCACGAATTACCTGGTGAATTTCCACCATCTCAGCGACAGCAGGGCGCTTTTCTCCCTGACCCTGCTGGTCATCGGGATGACAGGCGGCCGGCTGATCCTGAGTGTTGTCCTGCGGAACGCCCGGGCGATCCGCGTGTTCTACGCTTCCTGCCTGCTCATCATCGCCAGCCTCCTTCTGATCAGCTTTTCCGGGACCCTTCTGTGGATCCGCAGCGGCATGGTCCTGCTCGGCATGGGGCTCGCCGCCGGCTTTCCCGTCATGCTTGCCTATGTCGGCGAACGCTATGCCCACCTTTCCGGGATCGCCTTCAGCTTCTCGCTGGTCATCGCCCTGCTCGGCAACACCCTGATGAACCTTCTCGTAGGCTTCGTATCACGTACCTGGGGCATACAGCACTATATCAGCATCCTGATCGCCGCAGCGCTCGTCATGCTGCTGCTTGCATCCCTGGCATACAGAGAGAACAAACGTAACCCGTTAAAACAAAGGAAGTAATATGAAACTCGCAATGGAATGGCTGTCGAATGTCAATTCGGTCATGAAAGACATCGAAGCAACACAGAAAACAAATATCGCAAAGGCCGCCGAAGCCATGGCGGACACCATCGAAAAAGAACGCTGGGTGCATACCTTCGGCTGCGGACACGCCACCCTCCCGATCGAGGAAATGTATCCCCGGATCGGGGGATTTGTCGGTTTTCACCCCATCTGTGAACTTCCGCTCACCTTTTTCACGCACATTGTCGGGGATATGGGAGTGCACCAGTTCGTTTTTCTCGAGCGCGTGGAAGGCTACGGAGACCAGATCATGAAGGGCTACAATTTTGACAAGCGTGACTGCATGTGGGTCTTCTCCCATTCCGGGATCAACAATGTGAACATCGATGTCGCCCTGAAGGCAAAAGAAGAGGGCATGAAGGTCATCGCCTACGGTTCCGCCGCAGCGGCGAAAGGCAAAAAAACGCGCCATTCCTGCGGAAAGACCATCTTTGACATCGCCGACATCGTGGTGGACACCTGTGCGCCGATCGAGGATGCTTCCGTGGACCTGAAGGGGCATACGGACAAGATCGCCCCGGTCTCCACGATGGCCTTCATCACCACGGTATGGATGACCCTCTGCACGGTGGCGGAGATCCTGGCGGACCGCGGCGTGAAACTTTACATACACCCGTCCCACAATGCCGGAAAGGAAGGCGCCAAGGCGCGGCTGGATGAAGCGCTGGCGACCTACAAGGAACGCATTGTCGGCGTTTGAAAAACGTTTTGTACCGGTTAAAGGTACGTTGTTGTTACGGAGAGCGCTTTGTGAAGCGCTCTTTGTATATGGGGGAAGATCTTTCAGGGAGGAGAAACCGCATGGTGCGGGGTTGACGGACGATGCGCGATATCGCGCATCCTGATACAAAACAGAAAGATGCGCATCCGGGGTACGCCTGATCACACCGGTGCCGGAAAAGGAACCGGAACTTCAGGCTATCCCGTCATTCCGCCTGCTTGGCAAAACCCGTTATATCCTTTTCTTTTCCGAAAAGAATAAGGGTATGAGCCTCCTTCAGGGGCGTGTTCTCAAAACCGAGCGCATAGATCTCTTCACTGCCGTCGTCCAGCTTCTCTTTCAATGCCACGACATTCAGATTATAATTCTTCCGAACGTTGATATCGATAATGCTTTTCCCCCAGTAGCGTTTCGGTGCCGAGACCTCGCTGATATAGTCGCCCTTCCCGTATTCACTGATGAATTTTACGCTGTCGTACATGATCTCCAGGGCGATTTTCCGGCCGGCATACTGCTCCGGAAAAAGGGTCTCCACGATGTTCATGCTCTTGAGAATTTCCGTATGCACCTTTTTGGTGGCGCGGGAATAGATCCTTTTCACCCCGATCTCTTTCAGGTTGGCAACGATCAGGATATTGGATTCAAAGGATTCGCCCATCGCCACAATGGCGGTATCCTCCGGGGTGATGAAACGTTTCAAAGCACTGAGATCCGTGGCGTCCAGCTTCACCGCATGATAGAAGCCTTCCTGCTTCAGTTCGTTGATGCTCTCCTTGTTGTTGTCAACCACCACCACGTCGGCCCCCTGGTCTTTCAGTACCGACGCGATCTCACGGCCGAAGGTCCCCATGCCGATAACAACATATTTCTTGGATTTTGGCATAATCGTATCCTTTTATTTTTATCCAACCATAATATTCGTTTCCGGGAATTCGTAGTTGTGCTGCGCCGAGGTCTCCCGGCCGATGGCGATCGCCAGCGTATAAAGCCCGACACGTCCCATAAACATAACGATCGTGATGATCACCTTGCTGAACCCGCTTAAAAGCGGGGTTACCCCCCGGGACAACCCCACCGTGCCGAAGGCGGACACCACCTCGAAAAGCAGGTCCGTGAACGGTGCATCCTCGATAAAGCTGATAAGGAGCATTGCCGTGAAGATCAGTACAAGGGATGCCAGAAGCACAATATAGGAACGGCGTATGGTGGTCATGGGAAGGGTGTTCCAGCCGATCTCCACGCGGTCCTTGCCCCGTATGAAGGCCCAGGACGCCGCCAGCAGCGCCCCGAAGGTGGTGACCTTGATACCGCCCGCCGTGGAGTTCGGCGCCGCACCGATGTACATCAGGAGCATGATAAAAAGGATCGCCGGAAGCGACATCGCGCCGATGCTGACCGTTGAAAATCCGGCCGTACGGCTGGTGACACTGGTAAACAGCCCGTTCATGACGCGCAGCCATCCCGGCATATCCTCCCAGGCATGCCACTGGGTCGCGGTGATAAAGATCGCGCCGACGAGTATCAGCAGTCCCGAGATGCCCAGTATCATCCGTGTCTGCAGCCGGAACCGGTGCTTATTGTCCGTTTTGAACTTTCTTTCCAGCAATATGTCTTTCAGTGTATAAAAGCCCAGGCCTCCGATAATGATAAGGATCATCACGGTCACCATGGTTACGGGGTCCCGGTTGTATCCCACGCTTTCAAGCCCGTACTGCAGATTGCTGAACCCTGCGTTGCAATAGGCGGACACACTGTGAAAGACCGCGGTAAAGACCCGTCCTCCGGGTGAAAGCCCGAAATTCCCCCACCGGGCCCAGAGGATCACGGCGCCGATCAGCTCAAAAAGGAGTGTCAGCTTGATGATCGAACGCAGCATTTCTCCAAGCTTGTTCAGATTGTTGTCATCCAGCACCTCCATGAGCACCACCTGATCCTTCAGGCGGAATGACCCCTTCTCCTGGAACAGAAGCGCTATGAAACTTGTAAGGGTGACAATGCCCAGGCCGCCGATCTGGAACAGCAGCAGGATCACCCACTGTCCTACCGGGGTAAAGGTATCCACAACATTTACCGGTGTCAGGCCGGTCACACATACCGCCGAGGTAGAAACGAATATTGCGTCCACCAGCGAGATGCTGTTGTACGTGGCGCGCGGCAGTTTCAGCAGTCCCACTCCGATCAGGATCACGATAAAAAAGGAGAACAGGAAAACCCGGGAAGGATGCAGTGAAATAAACAGCCATTGCTCCCTGCTTTTTGTCAGCGTAATAAACATGTTCAGCAGGATATAGGCCTGAATAACGATATAATAAACTTTGATATAGGTCATCGCCAGATCGCTCGAAAGGAACTGCCAGCGGATGATACCTCCGGCAATGAGGGATATCACGAAGATGATCAGCAGTAAAGCCTCAAAAGGCGAAGAGCGGACGGTTTCCCATTTATCGGAACTCAGCAGGATCCTCAGGAAATAGGACAGGACAAAAATCATGGCAATGCCGAGGTCAACATGCCTGAAAAACTGCAATGCCGAGGGTTTGAGATAAAAACCGTATTGGGCAAGGAGGGAAACAAGTGCGGCGATTCCCGCCAGGATCGTCATGCCGGAAAGATACTTTTGTTCGTGCTTTATATTCATACTGCCTGTCGTTTCAACCACCGGTAATATATTGAATATCTGCTGAAAACAATATAAAAACCTGATTCTTTTTTCCCGTGCGTATTCCCGCACATATATCGTTCCTTTGATTCAAGGCTGATCATTGTTCAAAAGGCAAGAAGGCCTGACGGAGATGAATGCCCTTGCTTTTCACACCGCATTTCGTTAATTTTTAATTATTAAACTGTAATAATCATAAAAAAAGTCTGCCGCTATGAATGAAAAGCACTACGTATCGCACCCCGATCCTCTGGAAAAATTCCTGAAAAAGCCCAGAAGTTCCTTCACAAGAGCGGACATTCTCCGCTTTGTCGAAACAAATGACGTCCGGATGATCAATTTCCGGTATGCGGGAGGGGACGGACGCCTGAAGACCCTGAACTTTGTGCTTCAGGGCCGCGGGCACCTGGTATCGCTGCTGTCGGGCGGCGAGCGCGTTGACGGGAGCAGCCTGTTCAATTTTCTCGAGGCCGGATCCAGCGACCTTTATGTCGTGCCCCGTTTTCGCTCCGCCTTTTTGAACCCCTTTTCGGAAATCCCGGCGGTGGATATCCTGTGTTCCTTCTACAACAGCGCGGGAGAACCCCTTCCCGGGGCACCGGAGCATGTCATGCGGAAGGCGCACCGGGCGCTTGCCGATACCACCGGCTACACACTTGAAGTGATGGCGGAAATCGAATACTACGTGATCAGCGAAAAAAAGGACGTATACCGGATCGAGGCCCAGCGGGGTTACCATGAGACCGCTCCCTTCGTCAAAGGAGAATCCCTGCGCCTCGATGCGATGAGGGCGATCGTGCAATGCGGGGGCCGGGTGAAATACGGGCACTCCGAGGTCGGGAATTTCAGCGACGGGACCTTTGATTACGAACAGAATGAAATTGAATTTTTACCGGTGAATGTTGAGGACGCCGCCGACCAGATCCTTATTGCCAAGTGGATCCTGCGTGAAACGGGGTCCCGTTACGGCGCGACGGTAAGCTTTGCGCCCAAGATCGGCGACGGACAGGCCGGAAGCGGCATGCACGTTCACATGCGGCTGATGAGATCGGGCAGGAACGTCACCTTTGAGAACGGGGAAGTCAGCGATGCGGCCCGGAGCGTGATTGCGGGGATCCTGGATCTGGCGCC
>JAGYLW010000021.1 GCA_018400915.1 Fidelibacterota bacterium | reverse complement strand
ATATCCGCGTCAATCTCCGTCTTACGCTTGAGGAGATCTACAGCGGCGCCAAAAAGAAGATCAGGCTGAAACGCTTCGAGACTTGTCCCGACTGCAAAGGCGCCGGCGGCAGCGGACGCCGCACCTGTCCCGTATGCCACGGCAGCGGAGAGATCCGCGAACGCGTGAACTCCTTTTTCGGGCAGATGATCAGCGCGAAACCCTGCTACAACTGCGGCGGACGGGGAGAGGTGGTTGACAACCCCTGCCCGCGCTGCAACGGCGAAGGACGCGTCAAACGGGACGCCACGGTCAATATCGATGTGCCGCCGGGCGTACAGGACGGCAATTACATGAGCATGCGCCGCGAGGGGCACAAAGGCCCCCGCAACGGAGAATCCGGCGACCTTATCGTGATCTTCAAAGAGCAGAATCATGCCCTTTTCACCCGTTCGGGGAACGATGTCATCATCACCTGCGGGATCACCTGGCCGCAGGCCGTCCTCGGCGACAGTATCGAGGTCCCGACCCTGAACGGGAAGGTCAGCTTCAAGATCAACCCGGGAACGGAGAACGGAAAGATATACCGTTTGCGCGGAAAAGGTCTGCCTATGCTGCACGGCCACCGCAACGGCGATCAGCTGGTGCAGGTCCAGATCGAGACGCCCGCGGTGATCGACAAACAGGAAAAAAACCTGATAAAAGAATTATATCAATTGTATTCCAAGAAAAAAAACATTAAAATAAAGAAGTTTATACCCTGATACAGGGGAGCGTTATGTTCACTAAGAAAGAAAAAAATATCATTCTGGTCCTCGCGCTGATCCTCCTTGCCGGTGCGGCATGGTTCCTTGCGCGGATGGTGATCAGAAAGCAACGCCCCCTTCGTTCCTCGGATGTAAACACGCATGAAGCTTTCCGGCGTGAAGACGAGCAGCGGGAAGAAAGCAAGGTCCCCTCCGAACCGGTGAATATCAACAGCGCCGGCCTGATGGAACTGGAAGCGCTGCCCTATATCGGCATGGAAAGAGCAAAAGATATTATTGAATACAGGGAAAAGCACGGGCCGTTTAAGCGTATTGAAGCGCTGACAAAGATAAGCGGTATCGGAGAAAAGACCCTGGAAACCCTCAAACCCTTAATCAGGTTATAGCTTATTAGGAGGTATTGTGCAAGAGGAGCAATATTACAACGAAAAATGGTCATTTGCCGTGAAATGGATCGCCGTTATCCTTATCGTGGTCCTGCTGCTTGTGATCTTCATCCCAAGCCAGATCTGGAAAGTCGAAGAGAACATGGAATCACGTTCCCGCTGGAAGATGAAACAGCTCTGGGATGCTCAGCGTATGTATAAAAAGCTCACCGGTCACTATAATGCCGATATGAAAGGCGTGCTGTGGTTTGTTTCCGCCGTCAGGGATTCCACCCTTGCCGACAGCGAATACGTAGGTCAGCAGTACATCAACTACAAAGGCGAGAGAGTGAAGATCGATGTTCCGGGATACTATTTCTCGGAATACGACACCACCTTTTCCGTCTCCTACCCTGCGAAGGACACCACGCTTTCCGAGGTTTACAAGGCGATCGAACTGAATCTGGAAACCAACGAGTGGGACACGGTCTTCCTGGCGGAGGACAAGGACCGTTACAAATACACGGATTCGCTCTGGGAAGGCGAGATACTTGACACCACGGTGGACACCATCATCGAGAACGTCACAAAGTACAGGAACTTCAACCTGGTCGATTCCCTGCTGTTCTGCCCCCTGACCAAGGAGAAATACGATGTGACGGTTAAGGGCGAGAACAAAGACACCGTGATCATTGAAAGCCCTCTCGAGGACAGCGTATACAAGGAACGCAAATACTTCTTTTTCACCTTCAAAGATACCAGCCACGGATCCATCATCAACGGAGAAGTTTCCTGGAAATAAGCAATTTATGCTAACGCTCGCGTTACATCACGATGAGTCGGTTTTTGTATATCTGAAAGAGGCAGGGAAGGGGAAGCACCAAATAGAGCAGCTCGGGCTGTTCCCTTCGGTTTTTTCCTTTGACCAGCAATTCCTGTATCAGAAAGACGCCGAGTCGTCGTTCAGAAAGATGCTGAAGGACATTCTCGAAGTCCTTTCGCTGAAAGACGAAGCGCTGTACCTCTCTTTTTCCGCACAGCTCTGTTACTTTTCCTTCTACGAGAATATCCCGAAGGACGATATCCGGAAGCTCGTCGACAAGGACATCTGGCTGACAAAGCTCAAATTCGGCGCGGATTTCGCCGAGCGGAACGAATGCCAGGTGAAAGCGCTCTACAAACCGGACAACCGCGTTTCCCTGATCTGCATCTATTATCCGAAGCTGATCCGGGAGATGATCAGCATGGCCTGCAGGGAGCTTTCCTGCCGGGCTGCCGGGCTGGGGATCCACATCTTCAATATCAGTGAGGTCGCCCGGCTTGCCGTTTCCGAGAAGGAATATGTCATCGCGTATTTTCACCGGGACATGTATGAAGTGATGCACATCGCGGACAACGATGTGCGGGGATATGCACGGTTTTCCTATGTGAACGGCCATTTCATTTACTATGACAGGAACGGCCACGTCCCCGAGGCCTTTAACCGGGGGCTGGCGGAGCAAGACACGGAGATCCTCAAAGAACATGCCGTCTATTTATCCTGCAGCAGCGAGCAGATAGACCGGATAAACGCATTATCCGAAAAGGGCGGCAACATACATATCCTGAATCCGATGGAGATCGGTTCAGCGGCGTATTCAACACCATCCGTAGCCTATGAAAAACAGTATGACACCGTTTTTTCATCTGCTCTGGGTGCATTGATATAAGGAGAGTAATCATGAAGGTCAATCTATTGCGTGATGATCAGATGACGGGCGTTCCCCATCAGGATAAAGAAGAAGATAAAATGCACTTCGACGATACCTTTTCCGGCGGGGGAAACGACGATTTTTATTTCCAGCAGCCGCCCCCCGCTTCCGAGGAATACAAACGTCCCCGGAAATCCCGGTTCTGGCTCTTTGCCCTCCTGTTGCTGCTGTTCCTGTTCATCGGCGCCCTGATCTCAAATCCGCAGGGCACAAAGCGTTTTTTCGCGGGCATCGGGGACCGGGCCGCGGACCTGTGGAGGAATGTGTTCAATACCGGCCGCACGAGCGAACAGATCATCGGCAGCGAAACACCGGTCCATGTTGAGAAAGAGGACAAGGAAGCAAAGGAAGAAGCCGTCAAAGAAGACACCCGGGAAGCCGCCCCCGAACGGAAGATCATCGAGGTCGAAAAGATCATCGAAAAAGAGGTCGTGAAGGAAAGCACGGAAGAGGTGGTGCTGGAGAGTCCGCCGGTCTATGAAGAGATCCGTGATGCGCTGGCGGCCACGGCGATGAATATCAAAGCCGCCGGATTCGTTTGGTCCCAGGTTCCCGGCGGGATGACCGTCGACAAGCTGCACTTTTCCGGCAATGAAATGACCCTCTCCGTGAGCTCGCGGTATCCCATGCTGCTGGACTCCTACGGCGAGATCCTCGGGCAGTACACCCAGTTCGATACGCTCCGTGCCGGAGATCCCGAAAAAGCCGGGGAACTGACAGCCGTGCTTCTGAACGGCAGGCTTAAAAAAATCAAATCCGAAGACCGTCCGGACCGGCTCTGGAACCTGGATGTGGAGTGGTTTGACGACTACCTCGACCAGGCCGCGGAGCAGACCGGTGTGCACATCACCCAGGAGATCACCGGGGATACCACCCTTGAGGAAGGGATCCTCAGGTATGACATTCACCTGACGGTGAACGGGAACCGCAGTTCGATGGCGCTGTTCTTTGAGGAGCTCCACGGGATCCCCGCAAGCTTTGCGGTCGGAGAGATCGCTTCGAACTACTACCCGGAAGACGAGACGAACCTGCTTGAAATTGCACTGAACTATTACGAACGGAAATAATGTCCAGGATCATCAGCGGACGTTACGGCGGCCTCTATCTGCGGGATCCCCGCCATGCGATACGTCCGAGCATGGAAAAGATCAGGGAATACATCTTCAATGTCCTTCAGCCCTTTGAAGCGGAGCGCGTGAGCGACCTGTTCGCAGGCACCGGCGCGCTGGGCATCGAAGCGCTTTCGCGGGGGGCGGAATATGTGCATTTTGTTGACAACCATCCCCGCTCGCTACGGCTGATCCGGGAGAACCTGGACCGTATCGGGGTTCCGAAAGACCGCCGGCGCTGCACGAAGGCGAACGCCCTGCATTTCCCGGAGAGGACGGACGAGACCTTTGACCTTATCCTGGCGGACCCTCCCTACGGCCTGGACCTTCCGGAGGCGTTTTTCCGCTCCTGCAGGGAGCATCTGAACCCCGGCGGTGTCTTTGTGCTGGAATATTCCGCCCGGAAAAAGATCGGCAGCGGAGACTGGGAGCCTTCCCGTTACAAAAAGTCGGGATCTTCCGCCGTCTGGATGTTCAACCGCTGAACAGAGGAACAAAATATTTTGAAAAAAGCATTGAATTCACTACATTTAGCGTAATTATTCAAGGAGAAGAAAAATGACGATGAAGCAATTCCTCTTATTCCCCCTGATCGGACTGCTGCTGCTGTTTACCGCCTGCGACAGCACCGACCTTTCGATCTCATACGAGAAATATGAGCTGGAGAACGGGCTTGACGTGGTCCTGCATGTGGACAAGAGCGACCCCATCACGGCCGTTGCCATCCAGTACCACGTGGGATCCAACCGCGAAAAGCCGGGAAAGACCGGGTTCGCCCACCTCTTCGAGCACATGCTCTTCCAGGAATCGGAGAACGTTCCCCAGGACCAGTATTTCGCCAAGATCCAGAATGCCGGCGGCACGCTCAACGGCGGCACCTGGACGGACGGCACGATCTACTACGAAGTGGTGCCCAGGAACGCCCTGGAAATGGTGCTTTGGATGGAATCCGACCGCATGGGCTATTTTGTGAACACCATCACCCCCGCCGCCTTCGCCAACCAGCAGAACGTGGTGACCAACGAAAAGCGCCAGCGGGTGGACAATAACGCCTACGGGCACCGCAACTACGTGATCGGCAAGGCCCTCTATCCCGAAGGCCATCCCTACAACTGGCAGGTCATCGGCGTCGTCGAGGACATCAACAACGCGACGGTCGGGGACGTCAAGGAATTCTACGAAGAGTATTACGGCCCCAACAACGCCACGCTGGTCGTTGCCGGCGATATCGATCCCGAAGAGGTCAAGCCGCTCATCGAACGGTACTTTGCCGAGATCGAGCCGCACGGGGACCCCGAACCGATGGAGCCCATGCCCGCGGAGCTGGACGAAACGAAAAAACTCTATCACGAAGACAATTTTGCCAGGGCCCCCATGCTGACAATGGTCTGGCCGACGGTCGAGGAAGGCCATGACGACGCCTATGCGCTGGAATACCTCGCCCATATGCTCTCAGTGGGGAAGAAGGCGCCGCTGTACAAGGTGCTGGTAAAAGAAAAGAACTACACCTCCAGCGTCAGCGCGTACAATTACGCCAAGGAGCTGGCCGGCGAATTCTATGTCAACATCACCGCCAACCAGGGCGTCAGCCTGGACGACGTCGAGGAAGGCGTGTTCGAAGCGCTGGAGAAATTCGAGGAGGAAGGCGTCTCGGACCGCGATGTCGAACGGGTCAAGGCAAAGCTCGAGACCCGCTTTTACAACGGGATCGCAAGCCTGATCGACAAAGCCTTCAACCTTGCCATGAGCAACACCTTCAACAACGACCCCGGCTACATCGAGACGGACCTCGCCAAGCTGACGGCGGTCTCGAAGGAAGATGTGATGCGGGTCTATGAGAAGTATATCCAGGACAAGCATTACGTCGCCACCAGCTTTGTGCCGAAGGGCGAGATGGACAAGATCGCGGAAGGTTCCGAAAAGGCGGATATCGTCGAAGAGGACCCGTCCGACGCCGCACGTGTCGAGGTCCCGGAAGACGGGGACTACGAGATAAAAAAGACCCCCTCGAAGATCGACCGCAGCAAGGAGCCGGAAAAAGGCCCCATGCCGGAAGTGAAGGTCCCCGAGGTCTGGCAGTCCGATCTCGCCAACGGGATCAAGATCTACGGCGTGGAGCATGACGAGCTTCCGCTGGTGAACTACGAGCTGATCCTGCGCGGCGGCCATCTGGGGGACCGTTTCGAGAAGCCCGGCGTGGCCTACCTGACCGCCAGCCTGATGAACGAGGGCACAAAGGACAGGACCCCGGAAGAGCTGGAAGAAGCCATCGATTTCCTGGGCGCCTCCATCCATATCCGTTCCGGGCGCGAGACGATCCTGGTCAAGGTCAACACCCTGGCAAGGAACTTCGAGAAGACCCTGGAGCTGGTCGAGGAAATGCTCCTCGAGCCGCGCTGGGACGAAGAACAGTTCGAGCTTGCGAAAACACGGACGGTCAACAGCATTAAACGCAGCCGGGCCGATGCCAACACCGTCGCCTCCATCACCTTCAACAAACTGCTTTACGGTGACGACCATATCTTTTCGATCCCCAACGTCGGGACCGTGGAATCGGTCGAAAGCATCACGATCGACGACCTGAAGGCATATTACGAGAAATATTTCTCGCCCTCCGTCGCCTCCTTCGAGATCGTGGGCGCGGTCAGGCCCCTCCGCGTTCAGCGTGCGCTGCAGAGCCTTGCAGGCAACTGGGAGGCAAAGGAAGTCGCGCTTCCCGAATACGAGCTTCCCGAACCCCGCGATGAGGCCGGCGTCTATTTCGTCGACATGCCGGGCGCAAAACAGTCCGCCCTGCGCGTCGGCTATCTCTGCATGGACCGCTGCCACGAAGACTTCTACCCGGCAACGGTCATGAACTACAAGCTCGGCGGCGCCTTCGCCAGCAACATCAACATGATGCTGAGGGAAGAGAAGGGCTATACCTACGGCGCGCGCTCCGGGTTCAGCGGCACGAAGACCCCGGGCCCCTTCTACGCCTCTACCTCCGTGGTCACCGACGCCACCCTGGAATCCTTCGAGATCATCCGCGACCTGATGAAGGAGTACCGCGACGGGATCAGCGAAGCGGAACTGGAATTCACGAAGAACGCCATCCTCAAGTCGAACACCCGGAAATACGAGACCATGGACAACATCCTCAACATGCTCTGGATGATCGACTACTACGGAAAACCCACGGATTATCCGGAACGGCAGGAAGCGATCGTCCGGAACATGACGCTTGATACGCACCGCGAACTGGCGAAGAAATACGTGCTTCCCGGCAAGATGATCTACCTCGCCGTCGGCGACGCCGAATCCCAGCTTCATCAGCTGGAGGACCTCGGCTACGGAAAACCCGTGCTCCTGGAAGTCGACGAATAAGCACGTGAATATTACGTTAAACACAAAGGGCGGCCCAAAGGCTGCCCTTTTTTATATGCCGCCCACGAATTAGCACGAATTACACAGATACCTTACAACCCTGAGGTGATCGAAGGGTTGAATATAAATAGCCCGGCATGAAATGCCGGGACCACGTGATGACATCCCATATTCTTATTATTAATCCTGCAAGTAAGATATTCAATCGTCAAATCCTGGGGATCCTGAAACGAGTTCAGGATGACGCGTTGATGAAATTCAGGATGACGCGTTGATGAATTCACGACAGACCCCAAAAGGGCGCCCCTTCAAATCGAAGCGTGAAGAAAATCCGAGAAAGAAATGCGTATAAAAGTGAGGGGTGTCTGACGAGCGCAGCGAGGAGTTCCGCTCACTTTAGCATTTCACGAGGATTTTTAGCCCGAGATTTGGGGGCTGTATTTCTTTGGTTTTCCCGAAGGAATTCGGGACAAAGAAAAGAAAAGGAATAGACTGCGTGATGACATCCTCTTATTATGAATCCTGCAAGTAAGACATTCAATCGTCAAACTATGGGGATCCCGAAACCAGTTCGGGATGACATTATAAATAATTCGTGTTATTCCCCGACATTCGTCGGGGCAGGCTGTGAAATCCGTGGACGGTCTCTTCGTGTAATTCCCCGGCATTCGCCGGGACAGGCGTGGATTCCGTTTCAACATTTCAACGCTTCAACGTTTCAACGTTCTTCCGTCACAATTCCCCGGTGTAGGCGAACAGGGCCGCGGTGTCGCCGGTGTGCCAGAAAAGGAGGTTCTCGTCCTTCCACTTCCCTTTGCGGATGCAGTCGATCATCGCACCGAGCGCCCTTCCGGTATAGACGGGCCCCACAAAGATCCCCTCGGTTTGCGCCAGCATCATGATGGCTTTGCGCTCATTCTCACCGACCACGCCGTACCCTTCGCCGAGGTAGCCGTATTCCAGGTCGAAATCCTCCGGCGTCAGGCGGATGTCCAGCTCCAGCAGCTCCGCCGTTTGGTTGCCGAGTGCCGCCAGCTCGGGCGGGAAGGCATGCTTTCCGGTCTTCTCACGGTCGATGCTGATCCCGGTGATCTTCCCCTCGAAACCGCAGTATCTCGCCCCCAGCGTCATGCCGGCAAGGGTCCCGCCGGAACTGCTCGCCACGATGATGCGGTCGCAGGGGATGCCCGTAAGTCCCAGCTGGCGCTGCAGTTCGTCCATTGCCATCACATAGCCCACGGTGCCGGTCGCGTTGGAGCCGCCCACGGGGATCACATAGGGATGCCTGCCTTCTTCGCGCAATGCCTCCGCCAGCTCCCGCATCTTTTTCTCCCGCCCGGCGCGGTCCGTATAATGCACGGAGGCACCGGCGAGCAGGTCGAGGAAGAGGTTCCCGTTGATCTGCCCGGGCTTCTTTCCGCCCAGCACAAGATGGCAGTCAAATCCCAGCTTCCGCGCCGCCGCAGCGGTCTGAAGGCAGTGGTTGGACTGCAGCCCCCCGGCGGTGATCAGGGTGTCCGCGCCCTTTTCGACGGCATCGCCCGTCAGGTACTCCAGTTTGCGGGATTTATTTCCGCCGGCGGCCAGCCCCGTCAGGTCGTCCCGCTTGATATGGATGCTTCCGCCGAAATCCAGGGCCCGGCGAAAGCCCGGCATTCCGTGCAGGGGAGTCGGGAGCTGCGCAAGGGTGATCTTTCTGAGGTATCGCATTTTCTCACTCTGTTAATTCATATTTCAGTTCACGGCCTTTTTCGGTCGCCGGGATGCCCTCTTTCATCCAGAGCGGCATGGGCTCGTCCCTGAGATAATGATCGAAGAACTGCTTCATGCGGACCGTCAGGTCCATCCGGTTGCCCCAGCTTGCGGGCTTCAGATTGTGGCTGTCATTGTTGTAGACCAGCATCCAGGCCGGCTTCTGCAGGCGGCGCATGGCAACGAACATCTCAATGCCCTGCGTCCACGGAACCGCGCCGTCATTGTCGTTATGCATAATGAGCAGCGGCGTATTGATCTTGTCCGCGAAAAAGACGGGGGAATTCTCGACATACAGGTCAAAACGGTCCCAGAGCGTCCCGCCGATGCGGCTTTGCCCGCCTTCATACTGCATCATGCGGCTGAGGCCCGAGAACCAGCGGATCCCTCCGTAGGCGCTGGTCATGTTGCTGACCGGCGCTCCCGCCATCGCCGCCGCGAAACGGTCGGTCTGCGTAATGAAATACGCCGTCTGGTAGCCGCCCCAGCTCTGGCCCTGCAGGGCGACCTTGTCCTCATCGATAAAGGAATACTCCTTCAGGAGCATGTCGAGCCCCGTTTCCACGCAGTCCAGGCCGGACTTTCCGGGATGCCCCACTTTATACACGATATCGGGGATGAAGACAATATATCCGTTGCTGGGATACATGGTCTTGTTGATGGTCGAGTAACTGGGCCGCGGCATGAAGTACTGATGCAGGTAGTCCGAGTATTTCTCGTAATAATAGATGATCATCGGATGCTTTTTGTCCGTATCCAGGCCGTCGGGGATATACAGCATGCCCTGGAGCTCAACCCCGTCGGAATTCTCCCATTCCACAAGCTCCACATCCGCCCAGCGGTATTCGGACTGCTGGGGGTTCAGGGCGGAGACCTTCACTTTCGTGTCGAAATCCATGTCGCTCACCCAGAGGTCGGGGAAGATACGGTAGCTTCCCTTCCGCCAGATCAGGACATCGGCGTCCTCCGCTTTCTCCAGGCGGTCGTATTTGTGGTCCGAGTAGACCAGGTGCTCCGGAACGGACCCCTCGTAAAAACGCACGCCCGCGAACCCGTTCTCCTTGGTCTTTTCATTGAACGCGGAGAGGATCACCGGCTTGATCGGGGCATAATCCAGATCCGGGTCCAGGTGGTGATAACGGTACACGATCTTCCTGTCCCGGCCGGCACCCCGGGTGACGTTCAGCGGTGCCTTTTCCCCGCTGAGATCGAATTTCCAGATATCGTAACGGTCGTAGATAAAGGCATACCGGTCCCCGAGCCCCCATTGCGCAAATCCGTAGGGTCCCGCGGGGCTGGGCCGGTCGTCCTCTTCGTTATAGAACGCGACATCAAGGTCTTCCGTTAGGCAGCGGGTCTGTTTTTCTTTGACATCCATTGCGTACCAGTTGCTGTCCGCATGGTCGTACCAGAGCACATATTTTTCTCCGGGAGACAGGTGCGGCGTATAGCTTTTCTTCTCGAGGATCATCTCCTTTTCGCCCGTCTTCACATCCACCAGGTAGAAATCGTAATAATCCAGCGATTCCCAGGAGATGAGCTTGCGGTAGGGCAGATTGCTTTCTCCGAGAAGCAGGTCCTCGTCGTAATCGGAGCTGATCTTGATCGTGGGCATCACGGTATCCGCCAGCTGGATGACCTTTTGCCTCCCGACGTCGACGCGGGCGATATAATTCCGGTTTTTCTCGCGCCGGAGCCGTTTGAGCTGCTGGGTCTGCAGAAGCGGATCATGCCAGGACCAGAGATCGAGATGCACCTTTTCGTTTTTCAGCAGGGTGTCTTCCGGTGCTTCTTCGGCGATCGGCGCCGTGCCGAAAAAGAGGCGCTTGCCGTCCTTTGAAAAACTGGGGAAACGGATATTGCTTACGCCCCAGCCTTCGGGGATGCCGCGGGCGTCCTTCGTAATATAGCTTTTCGCCCGGGCACGGCCCTGCTTCCAGTAATAGACGTCAAAATCTTTTTTCTTCGTGGAATCATCGGAGAACAGGAACGCCAGCTGTTCGCCTTCGCTGTCAAAGCGGAAGGATTTTGCCTGGCCGGCGGTCTCGAGGATGACCCGGATGCTTTTTTTCTCCGGATCGATGACGGAAAGCCGGACCGAGTCGGGGTCGCCCTTTAATTTGGTCAGCGCCAGGACGCGGTCTCCTTTCTCGCTCATGGTATAGGAACTGACATAGTCCATGATCACGGTATCCTGCGTGAGCGGATTCCAGACCCAGAAAGGCGTTCCCTTTTCCCGCACTTTCTCCTTTTTCCCCTTGTCCTCCGCTTCGGTCACTTCCACCTTCTTTTTGGAGGTGTCGGTGCCGGTCGTGTCCGCCAGCATGCTGGAATCTTCAACAGCACTGGTATCTTCCTCTTCCGGAAGGGGCTTTTCGTGCAGCAGCGCGATCCACGGGCTGCCTTCGTCATTTATCTTGTAGGATTTTACCCGCGGAACGCTCAGCAGGGTACCGCTGTCAAAGCAATAGACGCAGAGCGTATCCTTCGGCATTTTGTCCTTCTTCACCTTGTCCAGCTTTGCCTGACGCTCCGTTTCAAAGGCCGGTACGCGCATAAAGGCAAGGAAATCATGGGCCGGCGAAAAGGCAACGCTTTTTACCCTTTCAAAGTCGTGCTGCCTGCCGTTTTCCACTTCATAGAGCGAAAGGGTGTTGTCCCCGCGGTTCGGTTCGGCAATGTAGTAGATCCACTTCCCGTTAGCGGCGACGTTGGTGCTGGCGAGCCGTTCCCACTGCGCATAATCTTCGGGGGTCAGGGCCCTTTCCCCTTCCGGCGCTGCTTCCGCAGCAACGGTGTCCGGCTCCGCGATACTTACCGGCTCACGGGGTGCTTCCTTGTCCTTGCCGCAGGAAACGATCATCAGAATGATCCCTGCGAATGCGATACTTTTTCTTAACATACCATACCTTTCTTACTGTGTTTCTCCGTGATCGTCGTTAAAATAATGTGCTTTTAAAAATGTGTGGTCGTAGAAGGTTCCCATTTTACAGCTGAGAATGCCTCCGCATTCGCACTCGCCGCAGACGCCGATCCCGCACATGGTATTCGTCTCCAGGGAGGCGAAGCAGTTCCGGGGATCGCAGCCCTTCCGCACGGCAAGCTCCAGCGCATCTTCCATCAGCCGGTCCGGACCGACGGTATAGAAAGCGCAGTTGCTCACATCCACCTTCTCAAGGGCTTCCTCCAGCACGTCCAGGACCCGGCCGGGCTTTCCGGCGTCCGGGACCACCGTATAGGGGGCGTAGTCCTCGATCAGGTCGCGGTACGCCGCCTCTTTCTTGTTCCGCACGCCGTGGAACACCTTGACGATATGTCCGAGCACGGTAAAATGCTGAACCAGCCGGGGGACCAGCGCCAGGCCGCTGCCGCCGCTGAGTATCATGATATTGGTCACGGCGGGCTCGGGTGCCTGTGCTCCGTAAGGGCCGCGTACATACAGCGTATCGCCTTTTTTCACCCGGAAGAGCGCGTGCGTGAAATCGCCCGCGGTCGTCGCGGGATCGTATTTCTGTTTGCGCACCAAAAAACGCAGCGGCGGGGAGGCGACGATGCCGAAAGGTTTTTCCCCCACACCGGGATCCAGATGAAGGCGTACTGACTGGTCTTGAAGAGGATCCTCTCCCCTTCCAGGGTCAGCGTCATCATGCTGTCCGTCAGGTGCTTTGCCTCCGTGACGGTATAGGCGCGTAATTTGCGAGGTGCTTGGACGGAAAGAAAGGAAGCGGCGGTATCGGTGTGATATTCCGTATCGGAACGGAGCGCTTCAAAATATTCGCTGATACTTGCCGAAGCGGATGCGGGCGATCGCGGAGCCGATGCCGACGACATTCGCATCTGCTCCTCCTGAAGATCGCGGACCTGTTGTCCGCTGCTCACCTGCCCATCCCGATCACGGGGGATCCCGGTTCCGACGGCCTTGCGTATTTCCCGGACCTTCCGGAGGGCGGTGCCGAAGATATGTTCACCGCTGTAGCCGCCCTTGTGGCCGTCCGGATTGTGGGGAAGCGGCGTTCCCCGCTCTGCGGCTCACGGAAGGGCTTCAGGACCCACCGTATTGACGGCGGCGATCCCGTCGGCCCCGCCCTTCACCGCCGCACGGGCGATCTCTCCGATATTTTCAACATTCGGTGTCAGCTTGGGAAAAAGCAGGACCCCGGTCTCCGGGCGTATTTTCTCCATGTATTCCCGGACCAGCTCCGCATTGACCCCGATCGAGGCACCGTAGCCCGGTGTTGCGTGCGGGCAGGAAAAATTGAGTTCGAGGATATCGGCAAGGGGGGCGAATTTTTTCACCAGCGTAATGAATTCCCCGGGGGAATTGCCGGACAGGGAGATGATGAGCAGGGTGCGGAGCGGCTTTTCGTCCCGCAGCGCTTTCAGCTCACGGTATCCCTCCTCCATCCCCGGATTCCGGAGCCCGACGGCATTGACATAGGAGCCGACCTCCACTTCCCCGATGATCGGTTCGCGGTTGCCGGGATTGGGCCTGACCTGGTAGCTTTTGGTCGTAATGATGTCAACGGCGGGAACCTTCCCGTCCACATACCGGATAATATCCGCCTTTGTCGTCCACACCCCCGAGACCGTGGCAAACTTCAGACTGCCGTCGAGGAGATATTCACGTATTGCCCGGGGATCCGGGCGGTTTTCCCTTGCGTTTATCATTAGCATTTAAGATAATATATTTCAGACCGAAATATAAGGGAAAAATCAGTTAATAAAGAATATCCTTTGCCGCGCTCCGCTTGCGGCTGACAATACGAAACCGCGGACAGACCGAATATTTTTCTTTATCCCGTACCCTATTGGTCTTATATTTTTATAACGCACAAAAGAAAGGGAAAAATGATGAAAGTACTGGGAAACATTGTCTGGCTTATCTTCGGGGGACTGCTGACCGCCCTGGAATACTTCGTCGCAAGTGTCGTGCTGATAGTCACGATCGTGGGGATCCCCTTCGGGATACAGACCTTCAAACTGGGCATGGTCACCCTCATGCCGTTCACCACCTCGGTAAAGGACAACCGCTCCAGCAACAGCATCCTGACGCTGATCATGAACATCATCTGGATCCTCGTGGGAGGCATCTGGATCTTCCTCACCCACCTCGCCTTCGGGATCGTCCTGGCCATTACCATCATCGGGCTTCCTTTCGCCCGCCAGCATTTCAAGCTTGCCGTGATCTCCCTCACGCCTTTCGGCAGGGACATCGTGCATCGTTAAGCGGTCCCGGCATTTCGCGCAAGGGGGCAAGGTTAATACGACAACCCCTTCCACAAAGTCAGGGTTCTTTTTTATAAGGGGGCATTTTCATCCTCGGCGTTGCACGTCGGGCTAATCATGTTCAACCCTTCATCTTCGCTCGGGGTTGCTGCTGGATATTGATCATTTGTTCCCGGCATTTCATGCCGGGCTACTTATATTCAGCCCTTCGACAAGCTCAGGGCTGTAAGGTATTCATGCTCTCTTCGATTTGAAGGGGCACCTTTTTGGGGCTGTTGCGAACTCCACCAACACGTTATCCTGAATTCCACCAACGCGTCATCCTGAATTCCACCAACGCGTCATCCTGAATTTATTTCAGGATCCCCATGATTTGACGATTGAATGTCGTACTTGCAGGATTAAAAATAAGAGTATGGGATGATGCGGTCCCGGCACTTCGTACCGGGCTATTAACCTTCAACCCCTCATCTTCGTTCGGGGTTGTTGTTGATATTGGATCATCGTTGTTCCCGGCATTTCATGCCGGGCTATTTATATTCAGCCCTTCGACAAGCTCAGGGCTGCAAGGTATTCGTCAGATGGTGGGGATCCCGAAACCAGTTCGGGATGACAGTGAATACTCTTTTGGTCTCAACACCTCAACAACTCAACAACAAATTAACAAATTAACAGATTAACAGATCAACGTCCTTCGTTCCCGATACGGCATGCGTCGATCAGTTGTTCCAGTGCGTCGGCGCAGGCGGTTTCCCAGTGCTCCGGCACGTGCCCGCTTTTTCTCCAGGGATGGATAATGCCGCTGGAGGAATTGATCCGCACCAGCCCCATATCGTATTTGGCTTTTTTCAGGGTGCTCATGACCTGTTTCGCCGAGCCGCCCTGGCTTCCCACGCCGGGAATAAGCAGGGGAATGTCGTGAGGAGCAAATATCTCCGCAAGCTGTTTCAGTTCCTTCATGTTGGTCGCGCCGACCACGGCGCCGGTCCCGGGATAGGTTTTCGACCATTCGATGATCTTTTTTGCGACCGCTTCATACAGTTTCGTCCCGTCGCCGAGCGTCAGGTCCTGAAAATCCGCCCCTCCCCCGTTCGAGGTCCGCACCAGCACATAGGTGCCGAGCCCTTTGGCATTGTATTCCAGAAAGGGGATGACCGAGTCGCTGCCCATGTAGGGCGAAACGGTCACGGCGTCCGCCACCCAGCGCTCAAAGCCCTCCTTTGCATAGTTTTCGGAGGAGGCGGCGATGTCGCCGCGCTTATAGTCCAGGATGACGGGCGTATGCGGAAAATATTCGCGGCAGAGCTTGATGGTCTTGGACAGCGCCAGCGAGCCGCTGAAATCGCCCTGCAGGGGGATATCGTGTTTGATGAAAAAGCCCTGGTTGGGCTTGAAGGCCGCCGGTTTCAGATAGCGGTTGCTCATCAGGTCGAACAGCCTTTCGAAAAAATTCGGGATGATCTCGTCGATACGGTGTCCCAGCCGGGCGGGAATAAAATCCATCACCGGGTCCAGGCCCATGCAGGTCACATTCCCGCTGCGCTCTGCCGTTTCATGGATAAATTTCAAGTACACCATCACATATCCTCTTTCTTAAAGCGCTCTCCCCAGGTAAAGGGGGACCGCTGCCATTCGCGGAGCAGGCGGATCTGCTCCCCGGTAAAATAATGTTTCTCCTCAAGCACGGAGATCAGCAGGTCGAGATCGATCAGGGAGCGGTAAGCCGCCCCGGCGTTCCGGAAGGCCTCTTCCGCCTTGTCGAAACCGTAGGTGAAGATCGACAGGCAGGTGTCGACCTCTGCCCCGGCCTCGCGCACGGTCTCCAGCGCCGCCACGGAGCTTTTCCCCGTCGAGATCAGGTCCTCGATCATCAGCACACGTTTCCCCGCGATCATGCCGTCATGGCGTATCCCCTCGATCCGGTTCTGCATACCGTGGCCTTTCTGCTGTTTCCGGGGATAGATGAAGGGCTTCCCCAGCTTCTCCGCAAGCAGTGCCGCATGCGGGATGCCCGCCGTCGGGGTTCCCGCGATCACATCGCAGGGGATGGATGCTGCTTCGATCCGTTCCGCGAACGCATCGCGGATCAGTGTCCGGTACTGCGGGTAGAAAAGAAAGAGGCGGTTGTCGTTGTATACCGGCATGCGGTACCCGGACGCCCAGGTAAAGGGTGCGTCCGGCTGAAGCTTCACCGCCCGGATGTCGAGCGCCGCCCGCGCGATCGCTGTACGTTTGTCCTCCATGGTCCTCCCGTGGGTTACAGAGTGTCCCAGATATCCTTATAATCGTGTTCTTTGTCGCAATATTTGCAGATGAAGGTGTTCTCTTCGGTCTTGTAGAAATACGGCGTCGCATTTTCATGACGGTCCGGATGGGAAATGCAGTCCGGATTCTTGCAGCTGATCTCGTCGAAATCATAGATCTTGGGCGGAAAATGGATGCGGTATTTTTTGATCACCATGCTGTCGCGGATAATGTTCAGGGTGCATTCCGGCGCGATGGCGGAGAGCTTCTTCATCTTGATCAGATCGAACTCCTCCAGGTCCGGCAGGGAAAGCACGCCCTTGTACAGCTTGTCCTTGTGGGAGCGGTAGACGCCGTGGGAGCTTACGATATTGAGTCCGAGGATCTTCCGCGCCTTGTAGATGTGCTCCCAGATGGTGTTGATATCCTCCCCCTTGCCGATGTGGTCGATGACGATGCCGTTCTCCACCGGCTTGGTACCGATCTTGTATTCCTTCTTATGGCTGACAAAGTCGTTGACCTCTTCGATGTAATGGACCTTTTTCTTGACGATCCTGCGCGGCTCGCCCCGGAAATCCTCGCCCAGGCGCCCCCCGAGCATGCCGATCAGCACCGCGCGGGTGTAATAGCCGTTCATGGCCTGCCGGTCCCAGCCGTTCAGCGGCGTCCGGTCCAGAAAGGACGGGATGGTGGGGTATTCGCGGTTGCGCGGCAGGGGATGATAGAATTTCGTCCCTTCCGGAAGTTTCTCCATCCATTCCCGCCGGAAGCTCACGGCCTCCGCAAGCCGGTCCGCATGATTCAGGATGTCCTCGCCCATGCGTTCCAGCTGCAGGCGGGTGAAATACCATATCGGGGCCGTCTCCTTTTGCGCAAGATAGGCCTCGATGGACGGGAATTCCCGGAGGCTGAAACCGTGCGCCTCCATGGCATGCCGGTAATGCTTCGGCATGGCCAGCTCCTCCGGCGCGATCAGGTCCACCTTCACATCGCGGAAGATCTTCAGCCCGTCCGCCTTGGAATGCACCGTGCGCCCGTGGAAAAGGTCGCCCACCAGGGCGATATGGATCTTCTCCCGCTTAAAATTGTTCTGCTCCAGAAAACTGTATTCATCCAGGATCTCCTGGGTGGGATGTTCGTGTTTGCCGTCGCCTCCGTTGATGAACGCCGGTTTCTGGATCCCCATCCGCTCGGCGAAAAGCCCCAGGTCGTAGTCCAGCCAGCGCGTTACGCCTTCGAGCCGGGTCCGGATAATGTAGATCGAGTAGGGGCTGTAGGTGGTCAGCATCCGGAAGGTGTCGGAATAATTTTCCTTTTTACTGAACGAAGAGGTCGTCGCGTCGAAGATGTTGGTCTTGATATTGTGGAATTTCACCGCGTTGAGAAAGGATTCCTTGGTGCGGGTGCTGGGCTCGACAAAAACGAGGTAGGCGCCCACATTGGCGTTCTCGATCTTGAAGGGCGTCAGGTCGTCCTTGTGCTCCACGGCGTCTTTCAGCTTCCGGGTCTTGGTATACAGGTACCATTGCTCATCCGGTGAAAGATCGTTGATCACGGAAACGGTACGGCCCATGAATTTCCCGTTCAGGGACAGGTCCTGATATTGTTTCATGCTGTTCATCTCCCCGCGTGTGCATACATTTTTGTGTTGTGATTTTTAGCAAATATAAGGATTCGGGAAAGGAAAGGAAATAAAAATCCCGTTTTAATATCTCCGGGCAGGGCACGGCATGCCGGAAAGGCTTTCTGTCT
>JAGYLW010000204.1 GCA_018400915.1 Fidelibacterota bacterium | reverse complement strand
TTCGAGATGTCCGCAAGGATCAGTTTCCCGGTCGCTTCTTTCATTTCCGCTATAAAAGCGGGGCCTGTCAGCCCGTCACGGATACGGTCTGTGCCGTCGATAGCTACCATGGTACATCCGGCACCGAAAAGTTCCAGGACATCCTTTTCAGAACGGGTGATCTGCACAAAGCCGTCCGGAAAGGCACTCTTCGTCAGTCCGATCACCGGAAGCGATACCCTGCGTATGATCTCCGCGGTCTTCTCAAGACCGCAGGAACGTATCGCCGATGCGCCGCCCATCTCCGCGGCACGGGCAAAAAGCGCCACACCGTCCGGACTGTTGAAAGGATCCTCCCCTTCCGCCTGACAGGAAACGATAAGTCCATGGTATATATGTTGCAAAAAATCCTTGGTCTCCATTCTTCAAGTCCTCCAGAAAAGCTTGTTTTTCGTAAAGATACTCACGATCCACGCCAGCAAAAGCGTCTGGGCAAACGCCAGCAGGAATCCGAGCCAGGGATACGGCGCCGTCAGGTCTTTCAGCCAGGGAAACAGGCGCGTGAGATACAACACCGGGAGTACCAGATTGGCCATGCCTACATAGGCGATCATCGGATTCTGACCGTTTTGTACCAGTAAGCGGAAATACCGGTTTTTTTTCATCATATCAATGACGATAGAGAAAAAGATCAGCACGCAATACGATAGCCCGCTTGTCAGGAAATAATAACTCAGTGTCGAGTGATCTTTCTTAATGCCGCCGCCGAAAGGTTCGAGGATAAAGCCCAGCACGATCCAGAAAGCGGCCCATACGAATACCTTTTTCAGGAAACGCGTATCCGCGTCCTTCGGTGTTGCGAGCAGCAGCCAGCCCGTCAGGCATAAAGCAAAAGCGATCAACGTTGTGATGAATACCTGCCGCATAAAAAGTCCCGTAACGGAAACAGCCACCAGCGCAAGGGCGATCAAAGAAATAATGACAAGGATCTTCTTTCTCTTATTCTTATTCACCCCTTCTTTTTT
>JAGYLW010000203.1 GCA_018400915.1 Fidelibacterota bacterium | reverse complement strand
GAGTTCCTCATCTTCCATCACCGCGCCGCGGACGCCCTTCCAGTAATGCGGTCCGGCGCCGATACTGATATAGGGCCGGAAAAGCCCTTTTCTCATCATCATATACTTTCCATGTACCGTGAGCCCGGTATAACGGAGTGATAAGGGGATCTGCTGACGGACACCGCCTTCCGTATCCGTAACGGGATGACGATTGCGGAACAGGGAGTGATCGGCAATGCCTTCGATATACCATGAACTGTTATGCTGATGTCCGGCAGCGATCTCCGCTGAAAAACCTTTCCCGAACCATGCGGAAAGGTCGCCCGCCGGCAGAACGGCGGAAATCCCGGCCTGAAGTCCCCACGCCTCCGGCACCTGTGCAGGCAGGAACAACGGCAGGACCATAAACACCATGAGCGCAATTCCTCGCATTCCCTGTTTTCTCACATATCCTATCATCATATCCTCATTTTCAATAACTAAACGTCAATCCCAGCCTTACCAAGCTTTTGGAGCGCAGGGGGAAAGTCTCCCGGACCTCCGCCTTCCCGATATTGAGATACCATATTCCCTGATAGGAAAGATCCACAGATAATCCCTCTTTCAGCAAATAACGAACTCCCACCGACGGCGTGAGATATATTCTGACACCCTTTTTATCGGGTGCAAAATGGGTAACCGTTGTATGGTGATCATAACGGAAACGGTAAAGAGCATTCAGGGTATCAAGCTGATACATATCAGGATCTGAATCATGTAAATCACTGAATATCTGATAGTTTGTTATTTCTTCCTCAGTAAGGCCGCCGGTGACCACGTCCAGGCTGTCCCATTCCCAGGTAAACACTTTTGTCCAGTCCTCCACCACTTTCAGCCGTCGCCGAAAGACGCTGATCCCGCCCCCGAAATTCCCGAAGATTGTCCACTTTTCGTTCATCGGAAGCTGAAAGGAGGCCCCCATACCGAAACGCAGTTCATTGAGCCACTGATAGGGATTGAAAACCCCGTGATAGGAAGAATCCGGCCGCCAGTATTCA
>JAGYLW010000202.1 GCA_018400915.1 Fidelibacterota bacterium | reverse complement strand
GATCAGCAAAAAGATCCTGTCAACGTTCCTGTTCGTGACCGCGGTGATGGCCCTGCCGCTGACGGCTGCAGAAGAAATGCGGGGGATACTGATCACCGGCAGTGACTGGGCCGCGGAGGAAGGAAAAACCGGAAAAGCACGCAAGATCACACAGATCATCACTGCGGCCGCAGACAAAGGGTTTAATGCGGTTTTCTTTGAGGTGCGTTCGGCCGCCGGATGTTTTTATCCTTACGGGGACGGGACCTGGAGTACGCTTCTGAATGAAGAGGACCCGGGGTTTGATCCGCTGCAGCATGCCATTGATGAAGCGAAGCACCAGGGCATGCAGTTTCATGCGCAGATGAACCTTCTGCAGCTTGATGATCCTGAAATGAGTCTGCATCATAAGACCCGGAAAGAATGGATATTGCGGGATGCGGACCGGCAGCCGCTGAGTGATGAGGAACATTATTACCTTGATCCCTCCAGCCCGGAAGTGATCACATATCTGAAATCACAGGTCAGAGCGGTCACCGCCGGTTACGCTGTCGACGGCCTGCATTTTACCGGCATACGGTATCCCGGGCCCGGGCTCTTCGGAATTCCTTCCTTTCAGAACCAATACAATGCAACGAAAGCCTTTACGGGGTTAATGGCGGAGGAATTTGCGCAGCAGTTGCTGACTTCCTGCCTGGAAGCATTGCTGACCGAAGCAAGGCTGATGAAACCCTACCTCGTGTTCTCTGCAGAAACGGAGCCTCTCCCGTATGATATGCGGGGATACGGGGATCTGCGGCCGGCCGATACCCATTATTTTCAGAATGGCCTGGAATGGCTGAAAACGGGACTCATTGATATCCTCGTACCGCGTATGCATATGTCCTTCCGTGATCGCAAGGCTCTCTTCAACGAGTATCTCAGGAATATCGATGTTGCGCATCGCATTGTCCCCGCTATATACGGAGGGGAAGAAAACATCCGGGTTGCCGGCATCAAACGCTTTGTGGATCATATTCGTCACAAAGCGGGAAGCGGGGCGCTGAT
>JAGYLW010000201.1 GCA_018400915.1 Fidelibacterota bacterium | reverse complement strand
GGGCGGCGAACCGCCGGGTGGAGATGCGGTTTTGCATGGCGGACACAAGACAGAGAACGGAAGCGGAACTGAATGTCCGGACAGACCTCCGCCGTTCCGGTTCCCTGCCGCTGCACCGGATGCGTTTTGTCAGCCTTCTTCCCGAAGGATTCCGTTTTGCGGAGGCGGAAGCAGGCGCAAAGGATATCGTGGTCAAAAGTGGGAAAGAAGATCAGGATACCCTTTTCTGGGATCCCGGAGGCCACTCCGGGCATGTGCCGCAGCGTCTGTGCTACACCCTCGTTCCTGCGGATCACCGGAAGATCCGCGCCCGAAGCACCCTGTCGGGCCGGCTGGAATACAAAACGCCGGAGGGAAAAAGCGGAAAAACGCAGATGTTGCGTAATACCGTCCCGACACCGGTTGAAGAAGTCCTTTTTGATATCGATCTGGAAGGAGCCCGCTTTGCTACCGGATCATGGTATCTGAAAGATGCGGTTCTTCCGGAGTTGGAAAAATTGGGGGAATTCCTGAGCTGGCGCAAAAAGATGTGCATACGGATCGAAGGGTTCACCGACAGTATTGGCACTTATGAGAACAATAAAGAACTGTCGTGCAAGCGCGCCGGATCGGTAAAAGATTATCTGAAGAAACACCACGGTATTGCTCCGGAACGTATGCACACCCTCGGCTACGGGGAAGATTTTCCTGTTGCCGGCAACGGGACGGCGGCGGGACGTGCAAAAAACCGCCGGGTGGAGATATTCATTTGCTCGGATTTTGTACAGAAGGAAAATGGCACCGCGGTCAATCGGAAGGATTCCCTGCGGGAAAAAGTAACAGGGGATACCGTTAACAACAAAGCAATAAACCCTTCCGGGAGGAAGTAACGACCTTGAAACGGTTCACGAAACATATTTTCCGGATTGTCAGTGTGCTGTTCCTGTGGGCGGCCTGCCTGCATGCGCAGATGCTGATCCTGAGCCCGGAAGAAAATGCCGTGACGGAACTGCATCGCATCGCCGTGACCGTAATGGGCAAGCCTTCGGCCGACGCCCG
>JAGYLW010000200.1 GCA_018400915.1 Fidelibacterota bacterium | reverse complement strand
ATCAGCTGAGCTGGGAGGGAAGCTGGACAGTCCCCGTTGGCTCGGCTATCACGCTGAATTTTGAGGCAACGGCCCCGCTGGTCCGCGGTGAATATCCCAACTATGTTACGGTCAGCGGCGGCAATATCGGGGTGATCAACACCGGTCCCACCGCATTGGTACGGGTCACGGCACCGCAACTCGCCCTTTCCAAGAGCGTGGATATGTCTTCGGCCGCCCCCGGCGATACGCTCACTTACAGCGTTACATACACAAATGAAGGGGACGGCGATGCAAGTCATGTCTTTGTGCTTGAAAATATTCCCGCGAACACAGAATACGTCACAAATTCGGCGCAGGGAACGGATATGGAAATACAATACAGTCATGACGGCGGCATAAGCTACGATTCCGATCAAACGGCGCCGGTGACAAATTTGTCTTTTCAGCGCACAAGCCTTCTGCCGCCGGGAGCGGAAGATTCAGTAAGCTATAACGTCATCATAAAATAAAAGGAGTACAGTCATGAAAAACACAATGAAGTATTTCCTGTTAATGGTTCTGTTCATGTCCCCCGTGCTTTGGGCACAGGGAACGCCCAAACTGGAACTGACCATTGAGGAAAGCAAAGTCAATCTTACGCCGGCCGAGGAGACCGGGCAGACAGAGATCGTCTACAAACCCGGTGATGTGATCCACTATGACATTATTGTCCAAAATATCGGCGATGCCGATATGGCGGATCCCGTCATCACCGATCCCGTCCCCGACGGCGTTGTTTACCTTCCCCGGTCTGCCGAAGGAGAAGATGCCGTAATAAGCTATTCCATAAACGGCGGGAACACCTATCAGTCCTGGCCCCCGACCTACCGTGTAACAAATGCGGACGGCGAAGAAGTGGTACGGGTGGCACCTCCGGAAATGGTCACGCATATCCGCTGGGAAATGCAGAAGACCTTTGCCCCGGGAGAACAGGAAGTCCTGGAATTTGAAGTTGAAGTCAAATGAAAAAACACAAACAAAGCAATGAAAACAATAACAATAAGGGAGGTTCAAAAATGAGAACCAAAATGTTGTTGATCGCAGTC
>JAGYLW010000020.1 GCA_018400915.1 Fidelibacterota bacterium | reverse complement strand
CTAATTTTTTGTCCGGTCAACGCCGGTGACATTGCCATGAATATGTTGTTAACGAACGGGGAGAACATCCAATGAGGATCACCATTGCTTACAATCTGCGCACGGAGGACACGGAAGCATCGGCGGAGCTGCTTTCGATGGAAGATGTGGACCGCATATACCGGGCGGTCAGCAGCCTTCATCATCAGGTCGCAACGGTGGAGGTTTCGGGAAAGCCGAACGAGGTCGTGGAACGCCTGCTGCACAGCGAGCCCGATTTGATCTTCAACCTGGCCGAGGGAACGATCGGCAGTGCGCGGGAGGCCTTTTATCCCGGGCTGTATGAACAGATGGGCGTTCCCTTCACCGGGGGGAATGCTTCCCTGCTTCACCTGAATCTCGACAAGCAGCTCACCAAGACGGTGCTTGCCTCCCGCGGCATCCGCGTGCCCCGGGGTGTGCTCATTACGGACAAGGACCGGCAGCTTCCGGATGACCTCCGCTACCCCCTGATCATCAAGCCCAATTCGGAAGGTTCAAGCAAAGGCATTCTTCAGGATTCGGTTGTGGAGAACCGGGAAATGGCCATGAAAAGGATCGACAGCATTCTTGGCCTTTATCCCGCCGGCTTGCTTGTTGAGGAATTTATCGTGGGCCGGGAGTTATCCGTTCCCTTTATTGAAAGTTTTCCCGGAAAGATCCTGAATACGGTGGAGCACACCTTTGATCTGGGAATGACCGGGGGAAAATACAACATCTATGACTATCACATGAAACAGGGCGGTGAAGCGGCGAAGGCGGTCAACGTGGTATGCCCTGCAACATTAAGCCCCCGGGAAGAAGAGGATGTTCTCGAGATGGCGCGCACGGTCTTTGACATTATGACCTGCCCGGATATCGGCCGTGTGGATATCCGCCTGAACACGGAGGGAAAACCCTACTTTATCGAGCTTAACCCGCTTCCGAGCCTGCATCCCGAAGCGTCGCTGATGGCCTCCGCGGCCTCGCGGGGACTGGAGTTTCGCGATGTCATCCGGCTGATCATCCGTTCGGCGGCACGCCGTTACGGCCTGGCGGTGCGGCCGGCCAGAAAGTCGGGGAAAGCGCCCTCTCCGGCGGAACCGGCACGTCCCGGGATCCGGGAGCTGGGGATAAGTATCGGACGGATGCGGCCGGGCGTTTACAATGCCATTACGGACGTGAAAGGCGTCCGCGTCGGTCACTACACGCGTATTGAAGACAATGTGCAGATCCCCGGCCAGACGGAAAGCAGCGCGGTGCGTGCCGGCGTGACGGCCGTGATGCCCGCCGGGCAGGCATATTCCAACCGTCTTGCGGCCGGCGGATTTGTCCTTAACGGCGTTGGGGAAATGTCCGGGCTTACCCAGGTAATGGAAATGGGGTGGCTGGAGACGCCGATCCTGTTGACCAATTCGCATTCCGTCGGGCGGGTGCATGCCGGCGTGGTAAACCATATGCTGAAAAAATATCCCCGGCTCGGAACGGAAACGGACGTGGTGCTTCCGGTCGTGGGGGAGGCGGACGATTCCTTCCTGAATGATGTGAGGGTCGGGGTGTGCAGTGCACAAGACACCATCCGGGCGATCGAATCGGCATCGCCGGGGCCCTTCGCCCAGGGATCGGTCGGCGCCGGGACCGGCATGACGACCTTTGATTTTGCCGGTGGCATCGGGAGTTCCTCCCGCATGCTGGACCTTCCCGAAGGGGGCTTTACCGTGGGGGTGCTGGTGCTTTCAAATTTCGGGAAAATGCGCAATCTTACGATCGACGGCGCCGTTGCCGGCAGGGAGCTGGACAAAGAATTTGAGACCGCGGGTAGAAGGGAAAGGGCGGAAGGGTCGGTCATTGTAGTGGTCGCCACGGACATTCCGCTTATCAGCAGTCAGCTGAACCTGGTGGCAAAACGTGCGGCGCTGGGGCTGGGACGCACCGGTTCCTATGCGGCTTCCTCCAGCGGAGAGATCGTCATCGCCTTCAGCACGGGCAACCGCAAGCCCCGTCCCTCCCGCACGGGAGCCCGTTTCATTCATCTGAAATGCATTTCGGAATATCACATCAATCAACTGTATGAAGCGGTGATCGAAGCGACCGAAGAAGCGGTGCTGAATGCGATCTTCTGTTCGGGGGGAATGAACGGCCGGCAGCAGCGCTGGTGTCCTCCCATCCCGCACGAACGGGTGGTGGAGATATTACGGAAAGGAAGAAAAATATATGAAGGTCATTGAAAAATATAACGACAGTCTGCACAATCCGTACTGGAAATATCAGCTCGGGCCCGAAGCTTACGAAGTCAAGGACACGCCGAAACGCGTCGAATGCATTAAAAATGCGCTCCGCAGTGACGAAGCTTTTGAATTCCTGACATCGAAGCGCTTTCCCGAACGGCTGATCTCCCGGATCCATCCCTATTATGACTACATACGCCTCACGGCGGGGTCTCTGGGCGATCAGGAGGAATTTTATCCGGATCTTTTTCCGGGCGAGGGAGCCAACCGTAAAAAAAAGGTGGACGAGCCCCTCTGGGGAGGTATCTGGTGCACGGACGCCGTCACCCCCATCAAGAAAAAGACCTTTGAAGTCGCCCGCGCCTCTGCGGAAACGGCGCTGACAGGGGCGGAACTGATACGGGAGGGCCGTGAAAAAGCGGTGTACGCCCTTTGCCGGCCGTCCGGGCATCATGCGGGCCCGCGTGTTTTCGGGGGATACTGCTATTTTAACAATGCCGCAACGGCGGCCGAATACCTGTTAAGCAAGGGAAAGGTTGCCATCGTGGATATTGATTATCATCACGGGAACGGCACACAGGAATTCTTTGAGGAAAAAAAATCCGTTTTCACGGCGTCCGTGCATTGTGATCCCGGGGGTGAATATCCTTATTTCTGGGGGTATGCCGAAGAGAAAGGCAAAGGCCAGGCCGTCGGGACCAATCACAACGAGCCGCTTCCCAAGGGCAGCGATGCGGCTCAGTACGTCAAAGCCCTGGGGCGCATTATCCGCAATATCAGGGATTTCAACCCCGCCTATCTGGTCATTTCAGCAGGATTTGACACGCACAAGGACGATCCCATCGGCGGTTTCAGGCTGGAGACGGAGGATTACGGAGAGATCGGAGCGCAGTTCGCCTCGCTCGGTGTCCCCGTTCTGGTATGCCAGGAGGGCGGGTATAATCTTGACGTGCTCGGTCAGTGCGTAAAAAATTTTCTCGGCGGTTTGACCGGATCGACGTAACAACGCATGCCGGACAGATCAGCCGTGCGTTATCAGTCACCGAAAGGATCCTGCAGCAGGGAGAAGACGCTCTCCAGGCTCCCGCCGTATGCGACCAGCCCGTCGGGGTGGCCTCCCATAACGATGATCCCCTGCTTTTTGCCGGACTCTGAGATGGTCTCCGCGATCGAGAATGCCATTGCCGGGGTGCCGAATGCGGCATCTTCCGGAGTTGCCGGCAGGACGTTCCGAAGTGCTTTCCAGCGTTTCCGGCTGTGGATATGGATCACGGCGCGGATCTCCGGATCGCTGCGGTAGCAGGCGGCATGCGTGAGGGATTCCGAGGAGGCCACGGTCATCCCCCGGCAGACCACAAAATGCCGTTCGATATCCGCTTTTTCCACGAGCGCCAGATGTCCGGCGCCCAACTCCTGCAGATGCCCCGTCGCCGAACCGGTGATCAGAAATCGTTCGCCCTTGTTGATACGCAGGGAAAGGTTCCCGAACCCCGTTCCGTCCGGATGCGCCCCGATCCAGCCGCATTGCCGCAGCTGCGCACGAACGTTGTTGATCCTCAGCAGCAGTTCCGGGTCCACAGAGACCGCTTCCTTTATCCACTCGGAACGGAATTTAACATAGTCTGCTTTTGGCATGCGGGTTCCTTTTCCCGGCAGGGGTTTTACAGCGGAGGGTCATGATCATTCTTCCCCTTTTTGGAGCAGCCGCAGGATCTCCGCCTTTTCGGCCCGGCAGATCCCGTACTCGGTGATCAGGCCGGTCACCAGCCGGGCGGGCGTGACGTCAAAGCCGAAATTGGCCACAGGGCTGCCTTCCGCGAGAAGCCGGATGCGGCCGCCCTTTCCCTCCGCGAAGATCACCTCGTCCCCGCCCCGTTCCTCAATGGGGATCTCCGCCGCTCCGTCGCACAGGTCGGTATCGATGCTTGAGACCGGAAGGGCGGCGTAGAAGGGAACATGATTGTCGTATGCCGCCAGCGCCTTGAGGTAGGTCCCGATCTTGTTGCAGACGTCACCGCAGCGTGTGGTGCGGTCGCTGCCGACCAGTACGATGTCCACCATGCCGTGCTGCATCAGATGTCCTCCGGCGTTGTCCGTGATCACGGTATGCGGAACGCCTTCCTCTTTCAGCTCAAAGGCGGTCAGCCGGCTTCCCTGCAGCCGGGGCCGGGTCTCGTCCACCCAGACATGCACGGGGATCCCTTCACGGTGCGCCTTATACACGGGCGCCGTCGCCGTCCCCCAGTCCACACAGGCCAGCCATCCCGCGTTGCAGTGCGTCAGGATGTTCACCGGCGCTCCCTTTTTTTTCTCCGCGATCTCTTTGATCAGCGGAAATCCGTGCTTTCCGATCGCCCGGCAGGCACTGATCTCCGAACGTTTCAGGTTCTCCGCGAAAGTCAAAGCCATTTCCCGGGCACCGGCAAGGGTTTCCGTGTTTCCCAGGAAGGTTTCCATCTTTTTTACGGCACAGTGAAGATTGACTGCGGTGGGTCTGGCTTTGCCCATCCTTTCACAAAGCGATCTGACGGTGTCTTTCAGATCGCTGCCGGAGGGTGTTTCCTCCAGTCCCAGCCAGATCCCGCAGGCGGCGGCAACCCCGATCAGGGGCGCGCCGCGGACCCGCATATCGCGGATGGCTGAGAATACCTCGTCGAAAGAACGCAGTGTGCGGAGACGAAACGCAAAGGGAAGACCGGTCTGATCGATGATCGAAACGGCGGGAGTGCCCGATGTTTCGATGCGGATCGTCTCGTAATGTTTACCCTGAATACGCATACGGGAAATGTAGGAATTATTATGAGAACAGGACAGAAAAAAATCATGCCGCAGGGTGCGTTTTCATTCTCCTTGCATGAGAAAGGCAAATACACTAAATTGCTATAGATGAAAGCATGAGTATTATTCGATGGATACGGGGCGTTACGGCCGCAAAAAGACGGCGGGCTTGCGCTTTCGGTGGATTATTCATGCGGACCGGAACAGAGATAAGCTGTTGCCGGAACAGCTGCAAAAATAAAACGAACGATTCCCGACAATATGAAGAACATAACGATACACATTCACGATCACGAGGGACTTATCCTGGACATGGACGGCGTTGTCACCCGCTCCGCGAAAGCACACCGGCACGCCTGGAAACGGATGTTCGATGATTTCCTGAAGACACGGGATGCGCGGCCGGGCGAGGACCGTTCCGCCTTCAGCGAGACGGATTATTACCGCTATGTAGACGGAAAACCCCGCTACGACGGCACAGAGAGCTTTCTGAGATCGCGGGGCATTTCCCTGCCTTACGGAGATCCTTCCGACCCGCCGGAAAAGGAAAGCGTCTGCGGCCTCGGGAACCGCAAGAACCGCTGTTTCCGGGAATATCTCGAAAAGAACGGCGTCGAATCCTATTCCTCCACCGCGGAGTTTATCCGGAAGTTCCGGAAATCCGGAAAACCCGTAGCCTGCATATCGTCCAGCAGGAACGCGAAAGCGGTGCTCCGTTCCGCCGGGGTCTCGGATCTCTTCGATACGGTCGTGGACGGAGTGGACGCCGCTGAAGAGGGGTTCAAAGGCAAACCCGCACCCGATATTTTTCTTACAGCGGCAAAACGTCTGGGAGTGGCCCCGGCGAAGACGATCGTGGTCGAAGATGCGCTTTCCGGGGTGGAGGCGGGAAAGGCCGGTGGTTTCGGACTGGTGATCGGCGTGAACCGCGGAGGACAGGAAGAGGAACTTCGCAACAGGGGTGCCCACATTGTGGTGGAAGACCTCTCAATGATCAGGAGTGTATATGACGACAGCGAAAACCGCAATTGAACTGCCCTCCGCGATGGAGGAGAGGGAAAAGCTATTCGAAAGACTGGGGAAAGGCAGGCCGCTGATCTTCCTGGACTATGACGGCACGCTGACGCCCATTGTCGACGATCCTTCGCAGGCGCTCCTGCCGGACCGGGTCCGCCGTCTGCTGAAAAAGCTTTCACGGCACTGGACGATTGTGATCATGACGGGCCGCGCACTGAAGGATGCGAAGGAACTGGTGGGACTGGACAGCGTGTGCTATGCCGGGAGCCACGGTTTCAATATGGAAGGACCCGGCCGGAGTTTTCACGAAGAACCGGGGAAGCGCTTTCTGGCCTCGCTGGACAAGGCCGAGGACAAGGTGCGCGAAGCCCTGGAGGGACTTGAGGGGGTCCGGCCGGAACGGAAACCCTACGCGCTTGCGCTGCACTTCCGCGGGGCGGAGGAAAACGTCATTCCCGAACTTGAGAAACGTCTGGACGCCGTCCTGGAGCATTTTCCGGACCTGACCAAGACGCACGGGAAAAAAATATTCGAAGTCCGGCCGGATACCGACTGGGATAAAGGCGAGGCCATGCTTTATCTGATAAAGAAGTTTGCGGAGGACAGCTCGAAGGCGGTGCCGCTTTACCTCGGCGACGACGTGACGGACGAGGACGCTTTCCGCGCGATGGGGGACAGGGGCATCGGTATCCTGGTGAGTCCGGAAAATCGCGAAACGGCGGCGGATTACAGACTGAAGGATCCCGGGGAAACGGCGGATTTCCTTGAAGCGCTCCTGGAGTATGCCGGGAAGGCCGATCCTGAAAACATATGGCAATTCCGCTACCGCGGTTTCGATCCGGCGTCCGAAAAACTGCGTGAGACGCTGTGCGCCATCGGTAACGGCTATTTTGCCACCCGTGCTTCGGCGCCGGAATCTCCGGCGGGAGAGACGCACTATCCGGGAACCTATATCGGGGGACTGTACAACCGCCTGGAAAGCACGGTTGAAGGAAAGACCATCGAGAACGAAAGCCTGGTCAATGTGCCCAACTGGCTTCCCCTTACATTCCGCATCAAAGACGGCGAATGGTTCGATCTGAAGAAGGTCAGCATTCTCGACTACCGCCAGGAACTGGATATGCGGCGGGGTATCCTGACGAGGGAGGTCCGTTTTGCCGACAAGAAAAAACGCCGTACCACACTGGTGCAGCGTCGTTTCGTGCATATGCGGCATAAGCATATCGCCGCGCTGGAAACCCGTGTTACCGCGGAAAACTGGTCCGGCAGCATCTGTTTCCGTTCCGCCATCGACGGCAATGTGGAAAACACGCTGGTCGAACGCTACCGGAAACTGAACAACCATCATCTTGATCAGCTCGGGAACGGAGCGACGGACGACCACCTGATCTGGGTGCAGGTGCAGACAAACCAGTCCCGCATCCGCATCGTCGAGGCGGCCCGCACCCGGATATTTCTTGAGGACAGGCTGATCAGTGCGCCGGACAGGCTGATCCGCAACAAAGGATATATCGGACAGGAGTTCGATCTGGAGGTCCGGGCGGGAAAGACCCTGCACATCGAAAAGACGGTGTCCCTGTACAATTCGCGGGATCGCGCCATCTCCGAGAGCCGCCTGGAAGCCTGTGACGCGCTGCGGCGCACCGGGAATTTCGGACCATTGCTGGACCTTCATGAGATCGCCTGGAGACATCTCTGGGAGCGCTGGGGGCTGCGGATGGAAACGGACAGCCGGCGTCTTGAGCAGGTGCATAATCTGCACGTATTTCATCTTCTGCAAAGCGCATCCCCGAACACGGTGGGCCTGGATGTGGGGGTGCCGCCACGGGGCCTGCACGGAGAGGCCTACCGGGGGCTGATCATGTGGGATGAGCTTTTCATCATGCCGCTGTTCAATCTGCGGATCCCCGATATATCACGTGAGCTTCTGATGTATCGCTACCGCCGTCTGCCGAGGGCGTGCAGGGCGGCGGAAAAGCAGGGCTACCGCGGCGCCATGTTCCCCTGGCAGAGCGGCAGCAACGGTGAAGAACAGGCGCAGACCCTGCATCTGAATCCGGAATCCGGCCGCTGGATACCGGACAATTCCCAGCTGCAGCGGCATATCAATCTCGCCGTTGCCTACAACATCTGGCAGTATTTCCAGGTCAGCGGGGATGTGGAATTTATCAGTTTTTACGGTGCCGAGCTTTTCATCAGGATCCTGCGTTTCTGGACCAGCAAGGCGGAATACAACCGGCGGCTGGATCGCTATGAGATCCGCGGCGTCATGGGGCCGGATGAATTCCACGACAAGTATCCCGGCGCGGAGGAACCCGGGATCGACAACAATGCCTATACCAATATCATGGTGGCGTGGATCCTGGCGCGTGCCCGGGAGATGCTGGATATGCTTCCCCGGAACCGCCGGAGATTCATCATGGAGGACCTTTCCCTCTCAAAGGAAGAGCTCGCCCACTGGGACGCGATGAGCCGCAAGATACGCGTGGTCTTTCACGACGGCGATATCATCAGCCAGTTCGAAGGTTACGGCGACCTGAAAGAGTTCGACTGGGAACACTACAGGAAAAAATACGGCGATATCCAGAGGCTGGACAGAATACTGGAGGCCGAAGGCGACAGCCCCAATAATTATAAACTTTCGAAGCAGGCGGATCTGCTGATGCTGTTTTACCTGTTCTCCGCGGAAGAGCTCCGCGAAGTGTTCGAACGCCTGGACTATCCCTTTGACAGGGACATCATTCCCCGGAACATCGAATACTATTCCTCGCGCACCTCCCACGGATCCACGCTGAGCCGTATCGTTCACGCGTGGCTGCTGGTGCGCTCCCGGCGGAAAGCGTCCTGGAAACTTTTCCGGGAAGCCCTGGAAAGCGACATCAGCGATATTCAGGGCGGGACCACCCATGAAGGTATCCATCTTGGCGCTATGGCGGGTACCGTGGATATGATCCTGCGCTGTTATTCGGGGCTTGAGACCCGCGCGGACACCCTGTGGTTCGATCCGCGCCTGCCCGAAGAGATCAGGTCCGTCAGCTACCGTTTCGAATACCGAAAGCAGCGGATGCGCGTGGATATCGGCTCGGAGTTTCTGAAACTGGAGCTTGACGGGGATGCACGTGAAAAGGTGCAGATAGGCTTCCGCGGCGACATAGTTTCACTGAGGCCCGGAGAAAGCAAAAAGCTGAAGCTCAGGTAGAACAAGAGCTTCACCGCAGCAAAGCGAGCATTTTGATCGAAAAGACCCTGCATGCGGATATCGTCCGGCCCGGCGGTACCGTGAATAGCGCCGCGATCAATGTGCCGCTAAAAAAATCCATGATCAAAAGAAAAAGTTAAGGCCCCGTATTGAACAGACATATGCAGTCTGTTATGCTTGTTTTTCCGGCAGGGAAAAGTATGCGCGAAGACGGTCCCCCTGCCTTTTCCAGATCAAATGGAAAAGAACGGTGGCGGCGGTCATCATAAAAATGTCGATAAGAATGACGACCGTTTCTGAGGGATAATCGAACGTTAAACGCAGCAGTCCTCCGGACGTCCATTGACCCCCGAGCAGAAAGCCCAGAAAATTTGTTCCGTTGTGCAGGCCCGCGACCAGCCAGATGGAACGGGTGCGGAAGTACACGTAGGAAAAGAAGACCGCAATGATAAACCGCGAAATAAAGGCGCTTAAAGAAAAAGGCTCGATAATATGATGTACCGCGGAGAAGACAAGAGATATCAGCACAATAATAAGGGGCATGAATTTTTTTCGGTCGTTGAACTGTTCGATCGGGTAAGCCCGGAATACCAGTTCTTCCTTCAGTGAATTCAGGGTGAGCAAAAACAGCAACCACAGTAAAAAATATCCCGCCACGGTAAGCAAGGGAGTTCCCGCCGGGATATTCGAAGCAAGCGCGGCGTTCTTTCCGAAAAGACACAGAAGCAATGTATCGGCTCCTTTGATCAGAATGCCGGCACCCGTCCCGATCAGTAACGGCGCCCAGAAAGGACGGCGGAAGCCCAGTGATGCGAAAGGCCGCTTATGTATAAGGCGCATGACCAGCCAGATCAGCAGGAACTGCGAAGCCGAATACAGGATCACGATGCTCATGGTCCTGAAGGTCGGTTCAAATCCCGCTCCCTGCAGTTTGGAGAAGGGAACGTTCATCAGTTTGGCCAGGGGAACGACTCCCAGGGACGTCAGGACCGCAAGGACCATTACAGCGATGATAACAAGCGTCCGGCCCCATAACGGCAAACGGTAGTTCATGTCCGCGTTCATGTTCATCTTACCTCCTTATCAAGTTCTTTTAGCATGATCAACAGATGGGAATGCTTCAGGTTCGGGAATTTCGGACGGTGTTTTGCCGGATCATCCGCAAAACGTCCGCGGTCCCATTCCCTTTCCACCTTTTCAATGACATCCTTGAGTTCCTTCCTCCATTCCGGTTTGTTCTCTTTAACGCCCTCGTCTCCCCCGGCGATGAGCAGGCCTTCGCTCAGCGAATTCATGACCTGTGCCGCCAGGGACATGGATGCCAGGATCTCCCGGTTGCGCCGGGGCCGGTAATCCGGTTCCCCCGACAGAAGTGCTTCCGAAAGACGGTGCACTTCCCGGAGTTCACGCATGGCTTCCGGATCATCGGAATGGTCCGTATTCCCCTGCGCCAGGGAAATGTAAAAACGGCGGTGCAAGTGGAGCTGCGGCCATTTTTTTAAATAATCGTTCAGGCCGGGTGTCAGGCGCCGGCCGAAGACCTTCTTCGCGAACTGCCGGTGAAAGGCCGTGGTATCCATGGATTCCCCGCTGTTCACAAGCCAGGCGCTGTAGGCGATCCCGTACCACATGGCATCCTGCAGATAGCGCTGGGGAAGCCAGACGGTATTGATAAGTCCCGCGGCCTTTCCGCTGCGCACGGCAGCCGCATGGGCTTCCGTGTTCATCAGTGCGGGGCGGGAGGGCAGCACCCGGAGACGGTAACAGGCAAGGGAAGGCGCCATGATGATGTTTTCATATCCCAGTGCATGCAGGTGTGCAAGGTTGTCGGGCCGGTATTCCGGGTCGTAATTCCATTCCATCAGCACGACATCCTTGTGCAGCATCCGCGCGATATCCCTGTTTTTGTTGAGATGATCGTTCCAGATGACCGGGATCTTCCCCTTTTCACGGACAATACCGGTCATCGTATTTACATAATCCGCCCAGACCCGTGCTTCGTCTTTCTCGTTTTTCAGTTCCAGCGGAGCGAGATTCACCTCGTCACAGCCCAGATGCAGGTAGTCCGAGGGAAAAAGATCCGCCACCGCGCCGATCAGGCCGCGCATGAGCGTAACGGTACCGGGATGCAGGGGGTCAACGGCATTGAAGGAAAGTTTCTCCGACCATTCGCCGATATACAAATGCCGGTGATCGGGATGATCGGTGATATAGCGCGTATGGCCGAAGACCTCCAGTTCGGGAATGACATCGATCCCTTTTTTCGCGGCATAGGATGTCAGCTCCCGGATCTCTTCCGGCGTAAAAGCGCGGTCACGGGCCAGCTTCCCGAATCCCGGAAGGCGTACGGAGAGTCCGTGATCATCCGAAAAATGCAGGACCAGGGTGTTCATATCCCAGTCGGCCATAAAATCCACCAGCCGGAAGTAGTAATCATGCTGCTCCAGCAGCCTTGAACAGTCGATCATAATGCCGTTCACGGTCTCTTTCTCTGTCGTATTATCCGCACAGGAGAACACGAGGGAAAGCAGGAAGAGCAAAAACAAATATTTTTTCATTTCCGTCCTTTCTGTATGTAAAGCGGTCTGTATATACGGCGTTTTATTTGCGTATCTGCAGGCGATGTCCGGGTGTCAGTCCTTTTTCAGAAAAAGGGTCTTGAAGATGATCTCCGCATCCAGGACAAAAGAAAAATTGCTCATATAATAATGAATGAAGCGTTCGTGTTCCTCCGGAACGGGAAGTGAGGGCTTTTCACTGCGCATGATGTTGGTGACTCCCGGCTTGTAATAACGCCGGCTGCCTTCGGGGATGTTCTTCAGATCCCCCACAAAGGTCATGTTTCCGCGGAGTACCGAAAAGAGCATGGGATACCAGTAAAAAGGAGGTTCTTTTCCGGCAGGGGTTTTCCAGAGATGTCCGTCCGGAACGTCTTCGGAAAACCGGACGGGCCGTGAACGGGTGAGGATCCGGGTCAGAAAGGCGGGAAGGAAAAAGAGCAGCAGAGAAAATGCCGAGACAACGATATCCACGGACCTTTTGGCCAGGCGCCAGCCCGGCTTGAGGATGGTGTATTCCATCTCCACCACCGGGATATCGTCGAGATTCTCGATCACGGTCTTTCCGAAAATAATGTTCTCCTTTTCGGGGATGATCTTGATGCTGACCGGGAAATGCGCGAGTTCCGCGACCATGCTGATGATCTCGCCCAGGCTGAAGACATCCGAACTGAAGATCACGTTATCGATACCCCGGGTCGTGATCAGCTGCGAAAGATCGCGGATACTGCCGATGGTCTTGGGATGCTGAAGGTCCTTGTCCGCGAAACCGACGAAAAGATACCCCAGTTCCGGATGCAGCCCGAGGGTGGCGGCAATACGCTGACCTTCCGTGCCGGCGCCCGCGACCAGCGTTCTTCGGGCGCTCTCCGCACCCTGACGGAAATGCCGGGAGCGGATGCGCGAGGCGATGATCCGCCAAAGGGGAAGCAGGACAAAGGCCAGAAGAAAAGAGATCAAAAAGACAAAACGGGATTGTGCGCGCCGCAAAAAGAAGAACGTGATAAAGCCGTTGACGACAAAACCGGGGACAAGATTGGCGGCCGCCCGCACAAAATCATAATGTTTTGCGCGGCGGTAGGATCCGCCAAGTGCAAGGAAAAGAATATAAACCAGGGAATAACCGGACAGGACGGGAAAAAAGTGATCAAGTTCCTGAAAAAAAGCGTTGTCGGAAAAGCGGATGAACATTGCAGCAAGCATGGATATGACGGTCAGCACGATATCCAGCAGGGGAACGCGAATTCGGGAAAACGCTTTCCCAAGAAAACGGAACAGCAGGTGAAAAACAATGCCGAGACGGAAAAACAGTGTGGATACCAGTGAATATGCGGGAGAAAAATGTTTGCGCACAAAAATATCCATGGCCTTGTAGAATGCCATCAGGCTGTCGAAGGGAGCGGATCTCGAGCTTTCACCCTTATAGTGGATAATGGTCGTGGCGGGGATATAATACACGCTTTTTCCGGCGAGCTGCACACGGCGGCAGAGATCAAGGTCTTCACCGTACATAAAGAAATCTTCATCGAATCCGCCCAGTTCCCTGACGAGGTCGCCGCGGCAGAACATGAAGGAGCCGCTGACGGCATCCACGGGATAGCTTTCATCGGGATCGCGGTAGGTGAGATTGTATTTTCCGAAGACCCTGCTTTTGGGAAAAAGCCGGTTCAGGCCCAGGAGCTTGGGCAATGCCACGCCCGGCGCGGGAAAGCTCCGGCGGCAGGCAGGCTGCAGGGAGCCGTCCGAATTCAGGATTTTGGGACCGCAGATACCGATGCGCGTATCGTGGTCCATATGTTCCATCAGGACACGCAGGGTGTTCTCCTCGATCAGGGTGTCCGGATTGAGGAAAAGCACGTATTTACCCCGGGACTTTTTCAGGGCCTGGTTGTTGGCTTTGCCGAACCCCAGGTTTTCTCGGTTGCCGGTAAAACGGATGTCCGGGAATTCCCGGCGTATCATTTCGGAGGTACCGTCAATGGAATGATTGTCGACGACAAAGATCTCGGTGTTCAGGCCTTCGGAAGCTTTTTGTACCGTATGGACGCAATGCTGTAAAAAAGTCTTTACATTGTAGCTGACAATAATGACGGAAATATCAATATCACGCATCGTCGGGAGACTTGCTTTTTATTTTTCCCATGCAGTTCAGGAAGACCAGTCGCCACACCATCCAGACGGCTTCGTAGACGATATTTTTGGACATCTTCGACTGCCCGACGGTACGGTCGATAAAAACAATGGAATGTTCATGACAGCGGAAGCCGGCTTTCCACGCCCGGTAGTTCATTTCGATCTGGAAAGAGTAGCCGCGTGATTTCACGGCGTCAAGGTCAATGGAAGCGAGGACGCGGCGGTTCCAGCACTTGAATCCGGCCGTCCCGTCCTTGATGGGCATCCCGGTCACCACGTGGGTGTAGACGTTTGCCCCCTTGCTGAGCACGAGGCGGCGCAGCGGCCAGTTCACGACATTGATGCCGGACACATACCGCGAGCCGATCACCCAGTCATAGGTTTCCGCCTTTTCAAAAAGCGGTACCAGGTCTTTGGGATTGTGCGAGAAATCCGCGTCCATCTGAGCGATCTGATCGTATCCGTGTTCGAGGCCGTATTTAAAGCCCAGGATGTAGGCGGTGCCGAGTCCCAGTTTCCCCTCACGCTCGACAAGCAGGAGATTGGGCATTTCTTCCTGGAAGGATTTCAGGATCCTTCCGGTTCCGTCCGGGGAATTGTCATCGATGAAAAGGATATCGAGGTTCTCGATATCGAGGGAACGGAGCTTGCTGACAAGCTTGCTGATATTCGCTTTTTCGTTGTACGTGGGGATAATGACCAGTCTTCTCATTTTGCCGCCTTTTTCGTCTTTTCATTGAGCCCGAACGGATAAATAACGGTACGGATCGTCTGTCCCATGCGCAGGGTGTTGATACCGTCATTGATATGATCGAGATCAAATCGGTGCGTGATCATGTTCTTCAGGGAAAGTTTCCCGTCCTCAAGCAGGTGTATCACCTCGGAGATCTTTCTCCGGGGGGCGCCCGAAGCGCCGATCAGCGAGATCTCATTCTCGATAATACGGCCGACCAGGAACGGCAGCGCATTATCCGTATATCCGCAAAGCACCAGTCTTCCGCCCTTTTTAAGACTGTTGTTGGCCTGCAGGAGCGTCCGGGGAGCACCGATGGTCTCGATAATGATATCGGCCTTCCCCCCTACCATCTCGATCACGGCCTCCTCGCAGACCTCAACTTTATTGGAATTCAACACGGCGTCCGCCCCCAGCCTTTGTGCCTCTTTCAGCTTCCAGTCGAAGATATCCACCATGAAGACGTTCGCCTCGCGAAGCTTTGCCATCTGCAGAATGCTGAGGCCGAAGCCCCCGCTGCCGAAAATAACGACATTTTCCCCCGCACGGATATTGACACGGTCAAAGGCGACATGATAAGCGCCCACCAGAAGGTTTGAAATGAGGCTGCCTTCTTCAAAACGGTATTCATAGGGGAGCCGGTAGGGGTGGGTGTCCGGCACCACGATATATTCCGCAAAGCCGCCGTTGGAATCGATACCGATGTGGGTGATGTTCTCACAATAGGTCTCATTCCAGGATTTACAGGCGAGGCACTTTCCGCAGGTAATGGTTGCCGGGACGATGACGGGATCCCCGGTCTTGAATTTTTTTACGTCTTTTCCGGTTTCTTCCACGATCCCGGCGATCTCATGGCCGAGAATGATGGGAGGCTTCATATTCGGGGCCATCCCCTGATCGATGAACTGCATGTCGGAATGGCAGATCGAACAGGTCTGTATGGCGACTTTAAGCTCATGAGAATGGACTTCGGGATCGGGGACTTTCTCAATCGTAAGAGGCTCAAAGGAATGATGAAAAACGGCAGCGCGCATAAGTTCCTTTCATTGGATCTGAAGATAAATATAATTGTTTTTTACAGCGATAACAAAGAGAATGCGCCAGAAAATGCCTGTAATAATAAATTTGTTTCAGGGAGTCATAAAATTCTTTATATTGTTATGAATTCATAAAGGATATGATTTTTCGTGAACGGGTGGGCGTATGTTCTCAGAAATGCCCGCGGAAGTCCGGAAAAGAGACGACCGATGAAGAAGAAAGTCCTTATAGCGGAAGATGATCAGATAAGCTGCGAATACCTGCATGAGATCCTGAAGCCGGAAGGTTTTGAAATTATTACGGTTCGCAACGGCAGGGAAGCGGTCGAACAATGCGGGGAACATCCCGGCATTGCCGCAGTGCTCATGGATATCAAGATGCCGGAAATGGACGGGGAAAAGGCTGCCCGGGAAATCAAAAAGCGTAACCCGGAAATCCCGGTTATCGCACAGACCGCCTATGCCCTGGATGAAGAAAGGGCCACCATCCTCAATGCCGGTTTTGACGATTACCTTGCCAAGCCCATCAGGAAAGAAGATCTCCTGGACACCATCCGGAAGTACACCGGCGGCTGAGCGAGAACTCTGGTGAAGAAACATGACCTCTGTTAACCGTCCTTTTTCAGCTCATTTTCCGCGGGTTACCCTTGTCCAAAAAGCGGAAAGCATGAACGGACCGGCATGCAGGCCGGGAAACGACACCACGGACACCATGTTTTGAGTCCTGCCGCCGGAGTGGATGTTTTGCGGCCCGTCCCCCTTTCAGAAATTCCGGTGAAGCTTTGGAGGCGTGTGAAGGCGGGAACAAAAGAACACGGCCGTGTTTAGATATTGACGGAAAAGAAAAAATATGCTAAAACCCGAAAACATTGCGGTGAAGGTCATAAACGGTACACTCCTTGCCGTATTGCTGATGAACGGAGTGATGATGGCAGCAAAAACATATCCCATGGAGCCCCTGAGCCCCGAGGAAAAAGAAGTGATCATTGATAAAGGGACAGAGATGCCCTTCAGCGGTGATCTGTTGCATGAAGTACGTGAAGGGACCTATGTCTGCCGCCAGTGCGGAGTGCCGCTGTTCCGTTCGAACGATAAATTCGACTGCGGCGGCGGATGGCCCAGCTTTGACGATGCTGTCGAAGGGCGCGTCCTGCGCGTTCCCGATGCCGACGGAAAACGCACGGAGATCCTTTGCGCCAATTGCAAAGGGCACCTGGGACACGTTTTCCTTAACGAGGGGTTCACCGACAAGAACACACGTTATTGCGTGAACTCAATATCCCTGGATTTCACCCCGGCATCGGAAGGGTCCTCCAAAACGGCGGTCTTTGCAGGCGGTTGCTTCTGGGGCGTGGAACATTACATGCAGCAGGTCGACGGCGTGAAGGAGGTCGTGTCCGGGTATACCGGCGGCAAAAAGGCCGATCCTGATTACGGGGAGGTGTGCCGCGGGAACACGGGCCACTATGAAGCCGTGAAGGTCACCTATGATCCGGCTGAAGTGGATTATGAGACCATTGCAAGGAGGTTTTTTGAGATCCATGATCCCACTCAGCGCAACGGACAGGGGCCGGATATCGGGAAGCAGTACCGTTCCGCCGTCTTTTACCGGAATACGGAACAAAAAGAGACTGCGGAAAAGCTTATCGGTATCCTTGGGGACAAAGGATATAAAGTCGCCACAAAAGTGTTGCCGGCGGACACTTTCTACGAGGCGGAAGCCTACCACCAGGATTATTATGAACGGAAAGGCTCCCTGCCCTATTGCCACGGATATGTAAAACGTTTTTAGGACGGGGATATACGTTAAAGCACCCGGTTTCGCATGCCCGAGAGGCACAGGCGCTCCGGAAAAGAAAGAGGACCGCAAGGACGGAAGCTTTCTGTTTTTATTTCCTTCATTTTTTCCTTAAATTTGTCCCGATGAATAAGGCGCTTACATGAAAAAGACCCTCGTTTTCCTTTCACTGATCCTGCTCTTGTCCGGAGTGCGGCCACTGCTCGCGGAAGCTCCGGTACTTCGGGTTCTTATCAGCAACACCATGCATGAAGCGGAGCTTGCTTTTGAAGGCAGGGTGAATATGTTCAACGATACCGGCGAAAAAGTATTGCTGCGCGGGGACTACGCGCTTTCCGTAAAGATCGAAGAGGACATGCTGATCCTGGCGGACCGGCGCAACGGCGGCAGGGTGCTTTTGCGGGGAACCTCCCTGCGTCTGAAAAATACCGCTCCGGACGGGAATATTGAAATAAGGCAAGTCCCTTTCGGCAACGGATGGTGGTGGTCCGGAGAAAAGGACCGCCGGTACCAGGGGAATCTGGAATTCCATATGAACCGCAGCAATCATCTTGACGTTATCAATGTCCTCAATATTGAAAATTACCTTTACGGCGTGATCCCGGCGGAGATCGGTACGGACGCACCTCTGGAAGCGCTGAAAGCCCAGGCGGTCTGTGCCCGTTCCGAAGCACTGACCGGGCTTGTGACCGGGAAATACGCCGGGGCGCATCATGACCTTAGCTCTGATGTGATGAGCCAGGTCTATCATGGTATCGGCGAGGCGAACCCCGCTGTCCGGGAGGCCGTTGATAAAACCCGGGGAGAGGTCCTTACTTATGCAGATACCGTCATCAGCGCCTACTATTCATCAAATTGCGGGGGACATACCGAAGATATCGAGAATGTCTGGCCGGAGCGTTCAGGGCACCGCCCCTACCTGAGCGGACATCCGGATACGGAAAAGGCGTCTGACACGGATCTCCGGCAGGCGGAAAATGTTCGCAGATGGGTAGAGGGAGCGCCGGATACCTGGTGCCGGACCAACGGGGAAACCCCGGAGTGGGCGGCAGATAATTTCAGATGGAAACGCAGTGTGGATGCAGGAGCGCTCAGCGAAGCCGTAGCGAAGAAACACACCGATATCGGAAGGGTATATGATATCGTACCGCTTGAAAGAGGAAAATCCGGACGCATCTATGATATCCTTTTCATCGGTGACAGCGGCCATTGCCGGATCCGGGGAGAGCTGAATTTGCGGCGTCTCTGGGATAATCCGCTGAAAAGCTCCTGTTTTGTTATCGACAAGATCGGTCCCGCCGGCCGTCCCGCAAGCTTTATCTTAAGCGGCGCCGGCTGGGGGCACGGGGTGGGCATGTGCCAGTCGGGAGCGATCGCAATGGCGGCAGCGGGAAAAAGCTACCGGGATATCCTGACCCATTATTTCCGGGGGACACAAATTCAGCAAAAATATAAATAGATAAAGAGATTGTGACATTCTTACATCCATTATTACTGTTTTTTGCGGCGCTGGTCAGCGTACCCTTTATCATTCATTTAATGGGTGAGAGGAAGTACCGGCCTTTTGCTTTCAGTTCATTGAAATTCCTCAGGGAGATTGAAAGAGAATCCCTGCAAAAACTGAAATTGCGGCAATGGCTGATCCTGATCTCACGTGCACTCGCCGTCACCGCGCTGGTGCTGGCACTTGCCGGGCCCTTTCTGCCCGGGAAAAGCGGAGCCCTCGAACCGGGTATCATCCTCATTGATAAGAGCTTCAGCACACAGCAGGACGAGGAATTTTCGGCAATGGAAACTGACCTCCGGCAGGCATTCCCCCGCTGGCGTGTAATGGAATACCGCGAAGGCAGTTCCTCCGACACCCTGCGGGAAGCCGTGAAAACTCACATAGAGGATTACCGCCTTTCGGCTCCTCATATGATCGTGCTCAGCGATTTCCAGGACAACGCCA
>JAGYLW010000002.1 GCA_018400915.1 Fidelibacterota bacterium | reverse complement strand
AGCTGCGCCTGGATTATAAACAGAATATGTCCACGGGGAGAAAATATCAGTTCAAGACCACTTCGGGCGATTATTATGACGAGATCATTCATATTATCGCATTCGAGGACACCCTTGAACTGCTGCCTTACGATTCTTCACTGACCCGGAATTATCTGCCGCTGGGGCCCACCGGCAAGGAAGGCTTTACCGCTCCGAATTATTCGCTGAACTGGAGGATCAATCCCGGTCAGTACAAATGGCTGAAAGGGAAACTGGATTTTATCAAGAGCATTACCCTGCAGCATCAGATGTCAAGCAGTGAAAGCGTCCGGTACCGTTTCAACGAGGAGAACGGCCGGTATTTCATCGGCGAGGAATCGTCCACCTATACGCTGAGTTTCAGTCCGCTGATCAAGGCCGACCTCACCTTTGCCGGCAATCTGCGTACGGGTATCGGCTACAACAAGACCATTAAAACCGACAATCAGGGCGATGTGACGATAAATTTCAGCAATGCCAGCGTCACAAAGACCTATCAGGACAATATGACCCTGAACGTCTCCTATTCCTATAACAAAGGCATCACCATTCCGGTGCCGTTCCTGAAAAAGATCGACGTGATCAATATGCAGAACGAGATCACCTTTTCCCTGCAGGGGAAATACGGCATGGACAAGAAGATCGTGAAATCGAGCGGAAAAACGGACTTTGGCGATCCGAAGAATTTCCGTGTCAACTGGGAGGTCGAACCGCAGCTGAGCTACCGCTTCAGCAAGAATATCGACGGCAAATTTTTCTTTAAATACGGTCAGCGTATCGACAAGACGCAGATCCTGGACGATGAGTACAAGAAGGACGATTATAAGGACTTCGGGGTCACCGTGACGATCCGCATACGGGGCTGATACAATGAAATATTTTCTGCTTTGCTTCACCATGGCCGCAGGCCTTTACGCCCAGAACGTTCCCTGGGACGCACACCGGGCATTCGGTTATTTGGAAAAACAGGTGCAGTTCGGCCCGCGGATCCCCGGAAGCAGAGAGCACCTCGCCTGCAGGGACTGGATCGTCGCGCATGCGGAAGCATTTGCCGATACGGTGATCGTACAGCAGTTCAGGGCATACCGTCCCGTCACCGGGGACACCGTTGATGCTTTCAATATCATCGCCCGCTTTCATGCAGGAGGAGCAAAGCGCGTCATGCTCAGCACGCACTGGGATACAAGACCCTTTGCGGATCGGGACCCTCTTTCTCCCGGCCGGCCCGTTCCGGGAGCGAACGACGGGGCCAGCGGCACGGCGGTGCTGATGGAAATGATGGAGCATATCCCGATGCTGCCGGGAGATACCGGTATTGACGTTGTCTTCTGGGATGCCGAGGACATGGGCATTGCCGGCAGCGGGGAAGGATTCTGCCAGGGTTCGGAATATTATGCCCGCCATCCCGTGGAGCCGCTTCCTGAAAAAGGCATTCTTATCGACATGATCGGCGATCATGAGCTTCGCATCCCGGTGGAGGCAAACAGCATGAGGTATGCGCCGCAGCTGGTCGCGGAGGTGTGGGAGATCGCCCGCAGGCTCGGTTACCGGGAGGTATTCCCCCTGGAAACGGGTCCCGAAGTGTACGACGACCATGTTCCCCTGAATGAAACGGCCGGTATCCCGACCATCAATGTCATCGATTTTCATTACACCGCCCGCGGAAGGAATCTCTGGCATACAACACGGGACCTCCCTTCGTATTGCTCCCCCCGGAGCCTGCAGATCATCGGGGAGGTTTTAGTGACCTGGATCACAGAACAATAAAACAATTTGATATTCATCAGTTTTAATAGTATATTAATTAGATAGGGAATGTTATGAATAATCGGTATTTCATACATAAATGCCCGGAGACCCCTGATATGCGTCCGGACTGGAACGCAGCGGAATGGCAGCAGGCGGAGATTGCCGGGATCACGCATTTTCATCCCGAAAGCTCCCGGCACCGCCCGGAAACCAAAGCAAGGATATGCTACCATCAGAAGGGAATCAACCTGCTGTTCACGGTATTGGACCGTTATGTGCGCTGCCGCCATACGGCCTATAATGCAAAGGTGAACGAGGACAGCTGTGTTGAATGGTTTATACAGCCGCCGGGTTCTAAAGGGTACTACAATATTGAGATGAACTGCATCGGCACGCTGCATGTGAACTTTATTCTCGATCCGGAGAGGGACGAACACGGAAAACGGAAGGACGTGCGGAAGATCCCGCCCGCACATGCCCGGCAGATCCGCATCAGAAGCAGCCTGACGGCGGATACCGTACCGGAAGAAAGCAACGGGGAAGTGCGCTGGTGCCTTGCCGCGCATATTCCGTTCAGCTTTTTTTCACTGTATTCGCCGCTGCAGGTCATCGACAACACCGTCTGGAAAGGGAATTTATATAAATGCGGAGATAAAACGGCTTATCCTCACTGGGCGGCCTGGAATCCGGTCAGAACGCTGAATTTTCATCAGCCCGCATGTTTCGGGACCTTTGTTTTCAGTCCGCGCCGGTTGTGAAATTGAGCGCGACGTACCGTTACGGAAATAATAAAAGGAGTGAATCAAAAATGTAAAAAAAAGGGGATTTTCTGTATGAATAATGAGCAAAGCATGGAGAATTTTCATACCGGTGAGATCGAAGCGACGGTTTTGTTCCTCGACATTGAGAATTTTACGGGCATCACGGAGATTCTTTGCCCCGGAGAGACGTATCAGTTCATCCGCAAGGTCATCCTGCCGCTGACCGAATGCGTAAAAAAGCATAACGGGTATGTCTGCCAGGTCCAGGGAGATGCCATCATGGCCGTTTTCGGCCATGACGATACGTCTTCCGGCCATGCGCGCAACGCCGTGCAATGCGCCCGGGAGCAGCGCACGGAAGTTCAGAAACTGAATCCGGTCCTTATCAGTGACTACAGGATCCCGCTTTCGGTAAGGATCGGCATCAGCTCGGGACCGATGTATGCGTGTTACAATGCGCTGCCGGACAGGAAAGAATATACCGTCCTCGGCAGGAAGGTCAATATCGCTTTCCGCCTGCAGGAAATAAATAAACGATACGGAACGAATATCTTGATAGATGCGTCCACCTTTGCTTATATTAAAACCGGTGTTCTCACGAGAAAACTGGACAGGGTGAAGATCAGCGGATGCTCGGGAACCCTGCCCGTTTATGAGGTGCTGACTCCTGCGGTACACTGTTCGGAGAAAGCATTTCAGCGGAAGGAATATTATGAGAAAGGGCTCGAACATTACCGCAGCGGAAACTGGGACCGGGCCATTCATTTTTTTTCCCGGATCGCAGAGGACAAGGCAAGCTATATCATGATCGAGCGCTGTAAAAAACACAAGGCCGCAACGGATAAAGAGAACAGTTAACTGCGGTATAAAATACAAGCAAGGGGATCCCATGGAATATATCTATTTTGTGTCCGGGATGCTGCTGGGTGCAGCAGTGATTTTTTTCGTTTTTCTTTTCCTGAGGAAAAAGGACCGGCAACAACTGGAAGCCCGGCGGATAAAAACCGCGGAGGTCCAGGAACAGCTGATACGTTTTGAAACGGAAAACCGCATGCTGAAGGAGAAAACGGAACAGAACGAAGAGATCCGCAAGGCGCTGAGTGAAAAATTCGAGAACCTGGCGAACAAGATCTTTGACGAGAAGGACAGGAAAAGCACCGACAAGATCAAACTGGTGCTGGAGCCGATCGAAAAGGACATTGCCGGTTTCCGAAAAAAAATCGAGGAACTTCATACCGGAACGAGCGACAGAATGACCGTATTGACGACGAAGATCGAAGACCTTGAAAAGCTCAACAAGCTCATTACGGAAGAAACGAGCAATCTTACAAAAGCGCTGAAAGGCGACATGAAAAAACAGGGGAACTGGGGCGAGCTCATCCTTGAACGCCTGCTTGAGATGTCCGGACTGCGGAAGGATCACGAATACGAGACGCAATCGTCCTTCAGTGAAGAGGGAAGCCGCCTTCAGCCGGATGTGATCATCAGGCTTCCCCAGGACAAGCATCTTGTCATTGATTCCAAGGTATCCTTCATGGATTATGATAAATTTCTGCAAGCCGAAAATGAAACGGACAGGAAAAAACATAAGAAGGCGCTCATTTACGCCATGAAACGCCATATCGACGGCCTGCATGAAAAGCATTATCAAAACCTCAAGCACATCAATTCCCCCGATTACGTGTTCATGTTCATCCCCGTTGAAGGCGTCTTTGCCACCGTTATGGAACAGGACATGTCCCTCTATCAGTATGCGATCAAAAAGAATGTGATCATGATCGGCCCCTCGTCGCTTCTGGCGTCCCTGCGGACGGTCTCCTTTATCTGGCAGCAGGAGAACCAGGCAAAACATGCGATCGACATTGCCGTCAAAAGCGGCGCGCTTTATGACAAGTTCGTGCTTTTCTACAGGGATATTGAAAAGATCGGCAATCATTTGCGCCTGACGCGCAAGACCTATGACGATGCCGTGAATAAAATGAAGACGGGCAGGGGAAATCTCATCGACAGGGCGGAAGAACTCAAGAACATGGGCGCACGGGCCTCAAAACAGCTCCCTTCTTCATCCTCATAACATTATTTTGTTAACATTGCGGGGATCGCCGGGTCTAATCATTGAGCAACAGGTCAGGGCATGGTAAAAAAGAAAACATTTGAAAAATGGGTGAACGATTACCATGACCGTATCTACGCAACGATCTTTCATATTGTGGGAAACGAGGATGATGCGCTGGACTGCACACAGGAAGTATTTCTGAAAGCATACAAAAAGCGCGGGGCTTTCCGCGGGGAGGCTTCCCCCTATACCTGGCTGTACAGGATCGCGAACAATCATGCCCTGAATTTTGTAAGCCGGAACAGAACGAAGACCTGGGATACCCTTCAGGAACGCGGACAGGAAGCCGACACCGAAGACGATACAGCGCAGATGCGCAGTTTTCGCAGGGAATGGCTTCAGCATCTTTCAAAAACGGAGCGCCGGGTCATTGAGGTCCGGGTTTTCGAAAGGAAGTCGTTCCGTGAAGTGGCCGAGCGCCTGAACACCACGGAGAACAGCGCAAAAGTCCTCTACCACAGAGCCGTAAAGAAACTGCAACAGGTCGTAAAATGAAATGTGAACACGTACAAGAATTATTTCCCGAACTGCTGAGCCGGCCGGATGCCTTTCCGGAGGCCCGGGAGCATCTGAAGCACTGCGCTTCCTGCAGGACCCTGTTTTCCCTTTTCCGCGGTCTTGACAGCGACGAGCCCGCACAATATCTGACGGACGCAACACGGGAGGAAAACTGCAGGAAGATCTATAAAAAGATGCACCGGCATGATATTTTCGTGTTTACCCGGAGAGTCACCGGCGTCGCCGCCCTTTTTCTGATCGTTCTTTTCTCCGTGTTCCGTGTGAATACGGGCACGGCGCCCACCCTGGCGGATATTCCGGATGAGGTCCTGTACTTTGAATCGGACATGGAGATCGCGGGCGAACCCGTGATCGATGAAGAGGCCGTAATCGAATACCTTGCGCAGAATGAACCCATCGAGTACCTGGGAGCATTGTTTTAACATGATCGGTAAGGAGATAAAAATGAAAATCACAGTGAAAGCGGTCCTTGTATTCGTCCTGCTTGCCGGCGGACTGTCCGCGGCGGGGCTGATGCAGCACGGCGGACGCCAGGACCCCCAGTATTACAAATACATGGTCTTCCGCATGACGGAGGAACTGGAACTGACGGACGCCCAGGCGGAGAAGTTCTTTCCCCTGCACCGCCGTTATCAGGATGCAAAGCATCAGTGCCACCTCGATATGGCCGCATTAAGTGAAGCGGCCTATGAAAGGGAGGATATCGGGGAAGAGGATCTGCGGCATTACCGGGAAGAAATCAGGCGTCTGCATCAGGAGGAAAGGGAACTGGATTCGGACTTTTATGATGAGCTTGAGAACTTTCTCAGTGCCGAACAGGTCGTACGTTTTCTCTTTTTCGAACATCATTTCCGCCGGGAAATGTACAGGGAACTGAAGAAGCGTTACGGGGGGCCGGAAGAAGACAGCGATAAAAGGAAAGGCCTCTGGCCGGGAAACAGGAAATAATAAAAAGGAGATAAACATGAAACAAACCGCACTCATCTTCACGGTTTTTTTGCTGGCAGCGGGCCTTGTCTTTGCCGCCAGCGGAAGATACCGTCAGGACAAACCCTACGTTCCGGGTCCCGGAATGGGCGTGAACGCACGGACCTCCGTTCTGACGGAAGACCAGCAGAAGGCGTTTGATGAAGCAAAGCTGGACCATCAGAAAAAGGTGGTGCCCCTGCGCGCGGAAATGCGCGTTCTGCGGATGGAGATCGATAACATGATCCGCGAAGGAAAGTCCGAAAAGGATATCCGCGGGCATGTAAAGAAGCTGAATGATCTGAGGGCTTCGCTGAATGAGGAAATGATCGGCCACCGGATCGCGACCCGGGAGCTTGTCGGTGAGGACTACTACCTGCAGATGGGGCGCCGGCGCAATGATTCCGGACGCGGCGCGGGACCGGATCCCCGCATGGAAAGGAATTACCGCAGCAACCGGCGCTACGAGAGCTGCATGTACGGCAGTGGCCGCCCGCGCAGCCGCAGATAAGACCAAGCGGTCATCAGAACGTGAAAAGCACCCCGCAGGAAAAGATCGCGGGGTGCTTTTTTTATGGGAACGGATCCTGATCCGGGTAAGGAATAAACCACAGAGGGGAAAAGCAAAAAAGTTACCCGGACAATACCTTTTCCGCCATGGCTTTCGCAAGGCGCTTGCAGGCATCAAGGTCGCTTTCATCCGCGGAATATTTCGCTTCCACGGGGTCACCGACGGTCTCCCAGCCCAGTTCCCCGACCCGTTTGATCAGCTGTTTCACTCCGCCTCCGCTCCAGGTGGCGGTGCCGATCACCGCGGCGCAGCGCTTGTGCATTTTACGTTCCAGGAATTTGTCCACCACGTTCTTTACGGAGGGGAAAAGGTCATTATTGTATGCCGGCGAGGCAAGGACCACGCCGCGGCATTCCCAGACGGCGCTCAGTATATAGGAGGAATGGGTCTTGGAAGCGTCGAACACCTTCACGTCCGGCACCCCGTATGCCCTGAGCGCCCGTGCAAGGTGTTCCGCCATTGCTTCCGTATGTCCGTACATGGAGCCGAAGATCACGGTAACGCCGGGACCGGTCTCTTCCCGGCTCCAGCGGTCGTAACGCGACAGCACCCATTCGGGGTCGCTGCGGAAAACGGGACCGTGGGTGGAAGCGATCATCTTTACGGGAAGCGGTTTCAGCAGTGCAAAGGCACGCTGAACGTTCTTTCCGTATTTCCCGACGATATTCGTATAGTAGCGACGCATTTCATTGTCAAAAGCCTGCAGGTCCACCTCGTCGTCAAAGATCGAGGCGTCGAGGGTCTTGAAACCCCCGAAAGCATCTCCGGAAAAAAGGATGCCTTCGTGTTCTTCAAAGGTCATCATCGTCTCCGGCCAGTGGATCATGGGGGTTGAGAAGAAACGCAGACGGTGCCTGCCCGTATCCAGCGTGTCACCGTGTTCGATGATCTTTTTGTGCTTCCATTCCCCGTAGAAACCGTCGAGAAAACGGAAGGTTACTTTGTTGCCTACAATGCACAGGCCGGGCCATTCTTTCAGCAGGGCACCGAGCGCACCGGAATGATCCGGCTCCGTATGGTTCACCACCAGATAGTCCAGGGGACGGTCGCCGAGAACGGAGCGGATCTCACGGATCAGTGCGTCGGTCTTTGAGATCTCCACCGTGTCGATGAGCACGTTTTTCCTGTCCCGGATCAAGTAGGCGTTATACGAGATCCCTTCCGGCAGCGGCCAGAGGTTTTCAAAAAGTTCGGTGCGGCGGTCATTGACGCCGACATAGTGAATGTTCGCGGTAAGTTTTATGTGACGGTCCATTACGGCTCCTTTCCCGAATTTGTGTATCTTATCGAAATATACAAACTATTTTCAATATGTCACCCGTTATGCAGGTGGACATACGTCACCCCCGTGCCGCCCTGTTCCGGAGGAGCGAATTCATAGCTGCGCACCCGGGAATCCCCTGAAAGAAAATCACGGATCACTTCCTGGAGGATACCCTGCCCCGTGCCGTGCAGGATCTCCAGGGTGCTCAGTCCGGACAATACGGCGTTATCGATAAATTTGTCGGTCTCCCGCAACGCCTCCTCGGCGCGTTTTCCGCGGAGGTCCAGATGGTAGTTCGACGCAGCCTGCGAATGCGTGACCGAGGTATGTGTTTTCTGTGTTTTTGCTTTTGCCGCCTCCAGCCAGCCGGGCTGAAGCCGCAATCGCGAACCGTCAACGTCCACCCAGACCTTCCGGGTCCGGGGATTGATCTCCAGGACGGTCCCGTTCTGCTGCAGGCTCCTGACGTAAACCCGCATGCCGGTGTGCAGGTCTTCGAGCCTGAGCGATCTTTCTGGGATGTCGCCTTCTGCTTCCCGGCCCTTTTCGCCGAGGGTCTTTTCCGCCTCCTGAAAACGGATTTGCGCTTTGTTGATAGCGGCCTTGCTTGCCTGCCTTTCGCGGACCTCCCGGATATTCGCTTCCAGTGCTTTGCGCAGGTCGGACACCATGGTCCCGGCGCGTTTCATGGCCTCCTTTTCCGCCCGGCTGTATTTCCGGTCGATCTCCTTTTTTCTTTCTTCAATGCCGCTGAGCGTACGCCGGTAATACTCCGCCTTTTCCCGGGTATCCTTCAGCAGAGCGTCGTAACGGCCGATCTTTCGCTGGAGATCGACGATCAGGCGCTCCAGCTTTTCACGCTGTTCTCCGATGCGGGAACGTGCGTAACGGAGTACCGCTTCATCCATTTCGTAGCGTCTGGCGATCTCCAGCGCGTAGGAACTTCCGGGGATCCCTGGAATGAATTCATATGTCGGTTCCAGATCGCGATCGTCGAAGCTCATGCTCCCGTTCTCAAAATACGGGTTTTCAAAAGCCAGGGTTTTTAATGCGCCGTGGTGCGTGGTGGCGATCACCGTTGCGCCGCGTTCACTCAGGACCTGCAGTACGCCTTCCGCCAGTGCGGCGCCTTCATCGGGATCCGTGCCGGTACCGAGTTCATCGATAAGCACCAGGCTCCCGGAGGTGGCATGCTCCAGAATATTTTTCAGCGAAAGGATATGCGAGGAAAAGGTCGACAGGCCGCCGTCGATGGACTGGTTGTCGCCGATATCCACGAAGATATTGTCAAATTCGGGAAGGGATGTGGAGGCTTCCGCCGGTATGAGGAAACCGGCCTGATGCATCAGGGCGAGCAGTCCGATGGTCTTGAGGGCAACCGTTTTTCCGCCGGCATTCGGCCCGGTGATAATGATGCCGTGCTTGTTTTCCGGCAATGTCAGGTTCAGCGGTACCGGCTCCCGTGAAAATTGAAGTTCAAGGTTGCGGCCGTTTTTGATCCGCAGAAGGCCTTCTGCCGGCTGGGGCTTGTCGCAGCGGTATTCAAGGGCGAGCTTTGCGGCCGCCTGAACGCCGTCGAGGGCTTCCAGCATGCGGATCGTTTCGCGGAGCTGCGGAAGGCGGGAACGGAGCTCACCGGTCTTTTCCATCAGAATGCGCCGGATCTCATCACGTTCTTCCCGGCGGGCCTGGTAAAGCGCATTGTTCATTTCAACAATGACCATCGGCTCCACATAGACGGTCTGGCCGGTCTGGGACTGGTCGTGGATGATGCCGGGCGCTTTGGAGCGCCGGGAAGCGCGGACCGGGATGACCTGCCTCCCGTTGCGGAAGGCCACCGGGTCATCCTGAGCGATCCCGTCTTTCAGCCATTTTCCGGAGATCTGGCGGACCTTCCGGCTGATGGAGCTTTCCGTCCCGGCGATCTTCCGCCGCAGTGCGAGCAAAGCGGGGGACGCGTTGTCGGCAATGTTCCTGTCGGCATCGAAGATCTTCCTGACGGACCCTTCCGCAGTTTCAAGTTCCGGGTCATAGGCCCGGACCCGTTCCTGCAGTGCGGGATATTGATCCTTGCGTTTTTCAAAATAGTTACTGCAGAGCCGTCCGTGGCGGAGTATTTCCGCCAGCGTCCAGAGTTCCGCTGCATTCAGCGCACTGCCCTCAACCCCGAGCTCCTTTACCGCTCCGTTCTGGGAGGGAAAGGCAACAAGCGGCAACGGTCTGTCCAGGGCAAGAAGGTCCCGCATTTCCAGTACGGTGCGCTGACGCCGTTCATACTGTTCCCGGGGCAGGAAGGAAACGGAGGTTTCAACGGACCGTTTTCCGCCTTCCGTCACGGCATAAGCGGCAATTTTTTTCCGCACTGCTTCAAAGCCGAGTTGTTGATACAGGTCCTGCATAGCTTACATCAGCGATACGGGATCCCGGTTCACCAGGATCTGCACGCTTCTTTCTTCCTGTTGTTTCTGTGTGATCACCTTCATCAGCACCTTTGCCGCCCGGTTGCCGTTCGGGTCGTATTTGCGCCCCGCCTTGACAAGGATCTGCCAGCGGGTTTTGTTCTTTATGCGTTCGATGGGTGCGGGGGCGGGACCGATGCAGCTGCCCCCGGATAATGTTGAGGTGAGGGAGCGATGGATACGCCTCGCGGCGGATTCGACTTTCGCCGCATCCCCGCCGCTGATACGGATCAGGAAAAGCCTGCTGAAGGGCGGATAGTGCAGGGTCTTCCGCTGGAAAAGCTCCAGGTTGTAATATTCTCGCAGCTGAAGCCGGGAAGCCATCTGAATGAGCGGCTCGTCGGGAGAATAGGTCTGAACGAGCACGTCCCCCGGATGACGGCCCCGTCCGCTGCGTCCGCTGACCTGATAGATCAGCTGGAACAGCCGTTCCCCGGCCCGGTAATCCGGAATGCCAATGCCCGTGTCCGCATTGATAATGCCGACAAGCGTTACGTCCGGAAAGTCAAGTCCCTTTGCGATCATTTGCGTACCCAGCAAAATATCATACCGGTGTGCTTCAAATTCCGTCAGGATACGCGCATGGGCGTGCCGGGTCCTTGTGGTGTCAAGGTCCATGCGTGCGATCCGGGCATCGGGGAAAAACGTCTGCAGTTCATCCTCGATCCGCTGTGTGCCGCTGCCCGCGGGCTTCAGTGTATTCCTGCCGCAGTCGGGGCAGGTCTTTGTAACGGGGTAGCTCGCATTGCATACATGGCACATGAGCTTGTTCAGGCGCTTGTGATAGGTGAGCGAGACACTGCACTTGGGGCATTGAAGCACCTTTCCGCATTCACTGCAGACGAAGACGGTATTGAAGCCCCGCCGGTTCTGAAGGATGATTGCCTGCTTGCCTTTCTCAACGGTGCGCCAGACCGCCTCCAGCAGTTTTTCACTGAATATCCCCCTGCGTTCCGCCGTATTCATATCAATGAGGGACACCCGCGGGAGCCTTGCACCGCCGAAACGTTCTTTCAGCTCCATGCGCCGGTACCTGTGAAGCGCGGACTGGTAATAGGACTCCAGGCTCGGCGTTGCGGATCCCAGTATGACGGGGACCTTAAGAATATGCGCATACATGACGGCGGCATCGCGGGCATGGTAGCGCGGTGCCGGATCGTCCTGTTTAAAGGAAGATTCCTGTTCCTCGTCGACAACGATCAGCCCGATATCCGGGATCGGCGCAAAGAGCGCGCTGCGGGCTCCCACGACCAGGCGTATCGTGCCGAGAAGCATCTGATTCCAGGTCCACAGGCGTTCCGCATCACTCATCTGACTGTGCCAGATGGCGACATCGCCGCCGAAGGCCGAGCGGAAGCGCGCCGCGATCTGGGGTGTGATAGCGATCTCGGGCACCAGGATCAGTACGCTTTTCCCCTGCTCCAGCTGGCGCTTTGCAAGCTGAATGTAGATCTCCGTTTTGCCGCTGCCCGTAATACCGTGCAGCAACACGGGATAAAAGCGGTTTTCGTGCCGGACGATCTCATCAATGACCCGCTTCTGCTCTGCGGACAAACGCACGTCCCGCCGGCGCTCCGAGGAAAGATGGTCAAAGGGGTCGGCGGGAACCTCCATCTCACATTTTTCCAGAACACCGTTTTTGATCAGCGTATTGATCACCGAGACCGACACGCGGAGTTTTTTCCGGATCATACTGATCGCTTCCAGCGGCTGATCCAGGGAAGAAAGAAGATCCACCACTTCCTGCTGGCGTTCGCTGACCTTCGCATCCGTATCGAGGAGCCTGACCGCCGTCACCCGCCGGGACCGCTTTGCTTTGGGAAAGATGTTGTCAATGTACAGGGCGCCGGAATCAAGTCCCTGTTTTACCGCTTTCCGCCGTGCTTCGGGCAGGTCGAAAAAGGCAAGCGTGGAAAGGCCTGTAACGGGTATTTCCGGCCAGTTCCCGGGATCTTCTTCCGGGCTTACAAAACAGTATTCGACACGTTTGTAACCGAGTTCGGAAGGATGTGCGGCACGGAAGCATATTCCCGGCGGTGCCATGTAGTATTCGGAAATCCATGTGATCAGGCGGATCAGTGCCCGGGTAAAGAGCGGCTTACGGTCCGGCACCCCTTCGATCGCCTTGATCCTGTAGGACGATGTTCCGGGAAGCGAGCTGAAACATTTCACACAGTACCCGATCTGCGAACGGGCGCCGAAAGGAGCCTTTACCCGCATGCCGGGCCGGAGATCCTCCTGCATTCCTTCCGGGACGGAATAGGTAAAGGTCTTGTACACGTTATTCGGAAAAGCAATGGAACAATACATTGTGAAAGTTACCCGGATTCCCGCGGATTTTCAACAGAAAAAGCGGGACGGTGATAACGGTCATGAAGGAGAAAAAACGGAAGATCCCAAAAAGCCGGCGAGGTGTTTCTTTACATAAGAACAAATAATCCTTGGAAGCCCCGGTTTTTTACCCTATGTTTCTATCCATAGTAACAAGCGGAGTAACCATGCATACCTATAATGAGATCGTAAAGGTTTTCTGCCGCATCACGGAAGCGGAGGAAATGAAACAATTTCTCGGGGAAATACTGACGGAAAGCGAACTGGAGGCACTGGTGTTCCGATGGCGCCTCATGAAGGATCTCTATCACGGTGAGACCCAGCGTCACATTGCGGAAAAACACCATATCAGTCTCTGCAAGATCACGCGGGGTTCCAGAATACTCAAAAACCCCAATGCGGTCAGTCTGAAAATGCTGAACAACATGGAGAAGGAATCATGATGAATTTAGGACAAATGCCGGATAAAAAAGGAAATTTCGGAGAATACGGAGGCGCTTTTCTGCCGCCGCAGCTTACGGAGGTCATGAACAATATTGCCGAAAAATATGAAGCCATCAAACGCAGTACCGATTTCCAGGAGGAATTATCGGACCTGTATACCCATTATGCCGGGCGTCCCAGCCCCGTCTTTTACGCCCGGCGCCTCAGCCGGAAACTGGGCGGGGCGCAGATCTATTTCAAACGCGAGGACCTGAACCATACCGGCGCCCACAAGATCAATCACTGTCTCGGGGAGGCCCTGCTTGCAAAACGGATGGGGAAGACCAAGGTCATCGCCGAGACCGGCGCCGGCCAGCACGGTGTTGCACTGGCGACGGCGGCGGCGCTGCTGGGACTGAAGTGCGATATCTACATGGGAGAGGTCGACATGGAGAAAGAACATCCCAATGTGGTCCGCATGAGGATCCTGGGCGCCGGGGTCATTCCCGTCAGCGGGGGCAGCAAAACCCTGAAAGATGCCGTGGACGCCTGTTTTTCGGCCTACCTTGAAGATCCGGATACGCAGATGTACTGCATCGGTTCGGTCGTGGGACCGCATCCGTTCCCGGCGATGGTGCGTGATTTCCAGGCGATTGTAGGAGAAGAGGCACGCCGGCAGTTCCGGGAGATGACCGGGGAATTACCGGATAACCTGATCGCCTGCGTGGGCGGCGGATCGAACGCCATCGGGCTGTTCAGCGCCTTCCTGGAGGATGAAAAGGTAAAGATGTACGGTGTGGAACCCTCGGGGACCGGTTTCAAACCCGGAGAACATGCCGCCACCATGACAATGGGAACACCCGGCATGATCCACGGATTCCGCTCCTATCTTATCCAGGACGGGAAAGGGGAGCCGCTGCCGGTCTATTCCGTGGCCTCCGGCCTGGATTACCCGGGGGTGGGCCCCCAGCACAGTTACCTGAAAGATATCCGGCGCGTGCAGTATGTGACGGCCGGCGACCGGGAAGCCATCAACGCCTTTTTTGAAATATCGCGGGTGGAGGGCATCATCCCCGCCCTGGAAAGCGCCCATGCGATCGCGTACGCCATGAAACTGGCTCCGGAATTATCCGGAGAGCGGAGCATACTGGTAAACCTTTCCGGCCGCGGCGACAAGGACATTGATTTTGTTGCCAGAAAATACGGCGGGGATTACGGGGTTACGGAATAGGCGGACAGAGAGGCGCCGCGGATATAGAACCTTCAGCGGAACACTGAGCGCCGTCACCCGCCGCTGCGATCCCGGCTTTCCGGGACCCGGATGCAGTTCATTAGGTTGATACGGGCCGGAAAAGGCGTTATATTTATCCGGGTATCAATCAACGGGAGGTCCTTCATGAAACGGCTTATTACATTTGTTTTTCTGCTTTTTTTCCTCACCGCCTGCAATGAGGTGAAGGTCATGAGCTACAATATCCATGCCATGCGAGGTATGGACGGGACCCTGGATGCGCAGCGCATTGCGGACGTGATCCTCGCGGAGGATCCCGACCTGGTGGGACTGCAGGAAGTGGACCACCTGACGGAACGCAGCGGAAAAATGGATGTGCTTTCCTTCTTTGAGGATCACTGCGGCATGCACGTGGTCTACAGGAAGACCTTCGACTATCAGGGAGGCGCTTTCGGGAATATGGTGCTTTCCCGCTACCCGGTGATCGAAACCAAAGAGGTCCGGCTGCCTTCCCGGATGGAGTATGAGCCGCGCCTGCTGATGATGGTCAGCGTTCGGACGGAGCGCGGTGACACCCTGCATTTCTACAACACGCATCTTGATCATCACGCCGGTGATTCCGACCGGCCGGCGCAGATGAGGAGGATCACGGAGGAGCTTGCCGCCGACGGGCAAAAGATCATTCTGCTGGGCGACCTGAACTGTCAGCCGGGAAGTGAGCCCCTGGAGAGGCTGGGCAGGTATCTGAGCCGCTGCGGCTCCGAAGAGAAAACGTATCCGGCAGACGATCCGGAGCGCGTGATCGACCATATTTACTATTCGCCCGGACGCGGCCTGCAGTGCCGGGAGATCCGCGTCATTCCCGAAACAACGGCCTCCGATCACCGGCCGCTTACGGCGCGTTTCCGGATACGGAAATAAAGAGCGCACAGGCGTGAGGTCTTCCCGGAGCATGGTATGCCTTCCGGGGACCGGCGGCGCACGATGCACCGTAAAACAGGATATAAAAAAAAAACGGCAGGTGAACCTGCCGTTCCAGCCCCGGGGCGGATTTGAACCCGCATGTCCGATGGACACTAGACCCTGAACCTAGCGCGTCTGCCGATTTCGCCACCCGGGCGGATCATTTTTCAAGCAACGGCTATTTTATCTTTTCTTCCGCCTGAAGTTCCAGCACTTCTTTTTCAAGTAAGGAGATCTTTTCCTTCAGGTCACGGATCTGGGTCAGCATATCATCGATATGTTCCAGTTCCTGCATGTTGTAATCCTGTTTCTCGTCCACCCATGCAGCGACCTTTTCACCCAGTTCCTGATAACATTTCTGTAAGATCCGGCGTGTCTGATAAATATCATATTTGAGCTTGCCGATACGGCCGAAGTCTTCCGCTTTCTCCTTGGTGGTCTTGTAGGCTTCATCGATCCTGGGACTGATGCTTTCCCACCACTGAGCGAGCCTGCTTTTGGTATTCTCTTCTGTTTTCATACACTACTCCAAACAACCAGGGAATTTACATGATATTAAGCCGTCTGTCAATGACAATATCTCTGAAAAAACCGATACACAGATATTTCAGCGTCCGGTCCTGTAATGAAGGACGTTGTTGATATTGATCTCCCCGGCCTCCCGGACACGCCCGATCGTTGTCGAGGTAAGATTATAATTGGAGGTGATCCTGGCAAGATCAATAAGATTTTTCTCTTTGATACTGACCAGGAGCGCCGCCTGCGGTTCCCCGAAGATAAAGACCTGCTCCGGACTTTTCCGTTCCGAATAGACGGAGGCGCCCAGGTCCGGGCCGCAGGCACGGTGCAGAGCGGCAAAGAGCCCTCCCCGCTGTATGGCATTGACGGAGGATAATATTTCCTTTCTTTCGCACTCTTCGAGTACGTTGATCATTGCCGCGATCGTACCGCGCATCACTCCCGGAGGGGAATATACGCTTTGGTATCCGAGCGCTTCGGCATAGGCGGAACCCCTGATCGTACCGCCGGGATCGCCCAGGAGGCAGATGAAATCCCCGGCGTCCTGAAAGACCTGCGGAACGGCTGTTTTCCGGTGTCTGGAAACAAAAAAGAGTTTCAGCCGGTTCGCATCGCCCGGTACGATACAGTGATTGGCGATGGGGACCTCAAAAAGCTCCGCACCTTTTTTCATTGCTTCCAGAAGCTGGTCAAGCTTTTGCGGCGCTGTGACCGTGCTTTCCATATAGTAGCTTAATGCGAGCGGCTGCAAACCCCGCGAATACAGATTGACGATGGCGGAGAGGACGTGCAGCTGGATCCCGTTCTCACTGAAAGCAAGGCCCCTCAGGGGAAAAGGATCGATCTGAAGGTCCGGCGCATTCCCGGGGACCTTATAATTCCGCGAAGGATCCTTTTCGTTTTCCTTCTTCAGAAAGTCCAGAAGCAGATCGGTTTGCTCCCGATAGGAAGGTCTGATGTCGGGCAGGGGGGTCTTGCCGGCCTTTTCACGGTAGGGTGTCCGGTTTTCCCGGTATCGTTGCATGGAATCCCGGAGACTGCGCAGGGTGCTGAGCGGGATCTCCAGAAGACCGTCTTCATTATCGAGGCTCAGTATGGGAAAGGGAACGCTTGTCCCGAGAAACTGCGGTTGCAGTTCAAAACCGGCGGAGATTTTTTTAAAGGCGGTATTGTGGTGTTCGGGAACGACATATAGTATCCCGCTTTCGTAATCGGCGAAAAGCCGCCGGGCGGATGCGGTGATATGGCCTCCCGTCCCGGTATCAATGCAAACCCTGCAAAGCCGTTCCCAGGGACTCTCATCCTGAATGAGCGCCATATGGTCGGCATATTCGCTGGCTGCATGCAGGAGGTCCTCGTCGATCTGCCTTGCGTTCTGCACAAAAATGCGGTATTTCGTTTTCCGCGAATGCAGATGGCGTTCTTTCTCCGGACGGGTGACCCCCAGCATAATACTCCCCCTGCCGTGCGGGTAGCAAAGCACCGTGTCCAGGTGCCGGGTGGCCATGTCGAGCTTGCAGCGGAGGCGGTTCGTATGGTGGCTGACATACAAATAATGTTCATCATCGATATTCAGGAACAGGGGCTGTGATTCGCTGTATTTCCGGAAGCGCTTTTTGCGGTCTTTCGCCTCCGGGTCAAAACAGGCAAACGCCTTTAACTCCATTGCCTCCGGCTCCCGGCCGAAGATATTGTGCAGCTGCGCTTTCAGTTCACTCATGGTCTTTCACCTTTGTTTTTTGCATCAACCGGTAAAATACAAGATTTATTCCCGGAGAAAGAAGCTTTTTTTCACCGCTTTACCGCGGACGGGAAGATTTGCCGGGAATACGGGGGGATAGTATTGCGGACGCAGGATCGGTTTTCGGCCGGACACCTGTACATTGAAAGCATAAACAGGGAATATGCCCGGAAGCATCATGAACGGGATCATGGATCAGTGCCCGGCGACGGTGGTTCCCGGAGGGACGGACACGGGATATACGGTGAAGTGGAGCATAGGAGGCTCGAACTCCTGACCTCCGCATTGCGAACGCGGCGCTCTCCCGGCTGAGCTAATGCCCCGTGACGTTTTGCGCCGCTCCGCGGCTGCGGCGCTTGTGTATGTATAATAATAAAAAAATCCGTTTTCGCCAGTAAAATTTTTTCTTTGTCCGGTATCCCGGTCACACGTCCGCATGCCGTTTCCGTATCAACAGCGCAATGGTCTCAATATGGGCGGTATGCGGGAACATGTCCACCGGACGGATCTCCCGGGTCTGATAATTCTCTTCCGTCAGAAGCAGGATGTCCCGGGCCTGCGTTGAAGGATTGCAGCTGACATACACAATGCGGGAGGGCCCCAGCGCCGTCAACTGCCTGATAAATTTCGGGCTCAGCCCCGCCCGGGGAGGGTCCACGACGGCGATGTCGGGTTTTTCAAGCGATGTAAGCAGGTCATTATGGTCACGCCAAAAATGATCCAGGTCCGCCTGATGGAACGCACAATTCTTGACCTTATTACGGCGGGCATTTTCCCGGGCGTTGTTTACGGCATCGCGCACAAGCTCAAAGCCGACAACCTTCCGTACGTGGTCCGCGGCATAGAGGGAGATCGTCCCCGTGCCGCAGTACAGGTCCCAGACCACGTCACTCTCTTTGAATGCCGCCATATCCACAAGGGTGTCATACAGTTGTTCCGCTCCGCGGGTATTGGTCTGGAAAAAGGCGTTCGCCGAGATCTGGTAATCATATTTTCCCAGGCGGTCATGGATGACGGGATCGCCGTACAGCAGCAGCTCATGTTCCCCGATCGAGTGATCTCCTTTCGAAGCGGTGATATTATTCACAACGGAAGTCACGACGGGATATTTTTCTTTCAGGAGTTTTACCAGAGGGGCGAATTGCTCCGGTTTCCTGAAACGGGTGACCAGGTTGATCATGATCTCACCGCTGTGCTCTCCTTTGCGGATGATCACATTCCTCAGGAAGCCGCGGTGTGTACGCTGATCATTCAGCGTAATGCCGTTTTGCCTTACCCACTCACGGACGGTCCGGAAAATAGCGTTCCGTTCTTCATCCTGCAGAAGGCAGCGGTCGATATCCAGGATCCTGTCAAAGCGGCCCGGGGCGTGAAGCCCGATGGCAAAACGGAGGTCCGTTCCGGGATCGTTCTCCCTTAAAAGCCATCGTGATACCCCGGTTGAAAAATCCATCTTGTTCCGGTAAGCATAGATCGCGGGTGCAGGGAGCACCTCTGACACGGGGATATCCGGCATCCCGGCAAGATGGGCATAGACCTCCCGGACCTGCCGCTTCTTCATTTCCAGCTGCTTTTCATAAAGAAGGTTCTGGAATTTGCAGCCGCCGCAGTCCGCAAAGTACGGGCAGGGCGCCTGGATCTGCCCCGGCGCCGGCCTCAGCATTTCCCGGACAAGGGCCTCGGCGAAAGCGGCTTTCTTCTTGATGACAAGGGCCCGGACACGCTGTCCCGGAAGGGTGTCACGCACAAAGATGACAAAATTGTCGATCTTCGCCACACCCTTGCCGCCGAAGGCGATACTTTCGATCTCCAGCTCGAGAAGATCGTGCTTTTTGATGTCCGCCATATCGTTGTTCCTTCCGAAGCTTAGGGTTCACGGTATGGGTTGCCGGGTTCAATATGATTTCTCATTCAGTTCACGCCTCCGTGTTTTCCAGTCGGGCAGCACGCTCTCCAGCAGAGCATAGAACTCGCGGTTGTGCGCCGGGACCCGGAGATGACAAAGCTCGTGGATGATGACGTAATCGATGGATGCCGGCGCCTGCTGAACAAGCCGTGTGTTCAGGGTGATCACGCCCCTGGCGCTGCAGCTTCCCCAGCGCCGTTTCATACGGTAGAAGCGCAGGGAATGTGCCGGAAGCCCGAGAAAAGAGAGGGAAGAGGAAAGCTCACGGAAACGGGGCTTCATGTAGCGCAGCGCCTCCTCGCGGTACCATTTCCGCAGTACTTTTTCCACTGCGGCCGGGTCGCCGGGGTCCCGGAGGGCGACTTCCAGATGATCCTTTCCCCGCTGAACGGATGAGGACGGAGATCTCCGCAGGCGCAGGCGGTAGTGCTTTCCCAGAAAAGGATGAAGCTCGTCTTCCGCATAGCGTTTCGGCGGTTCCGGCGGGTGCTGCTCAAAGTGCCGCAGATGTTTGTCCATCCAGGCGGCGCGTTTGCGGATAAAGCTTTCCGCTTTGCGGACGGGCAAGCCCAAGGGGACTTTTGCCAGTATTTTCCCGTGCGGGTATACCGTCAGGGATAAACGTTTCCTTGCGCCGTATTCAATGCCGACGTGCATAAGGCGTTCCCCGTAGGGGACAATCAGTGCTTTGTTATGATCCATCGTTCAGGGTCTTCAGCAGGGTTTTTGCCAGTTTCAGGGGGATCCCCGCTTTTTCGGCGATCGCCTCCGCATTCTCTTTCCGCATCGCTTTGACCGAGCCGAAAGCGGACAGCAGTTTTTTCCTCCGTGTTTCACCGATCCCCGGAATGTCGTCCAGAATGCTTTTTTTCATGTGCTTCCTCCGCTTGCTTCGGTGAAAACGGATGGCAAAACGGTGGGCCTCATCACGAATGCGCCGGAGCAGGATGAGCGCCGGTGCGCCTTTGGGAATATTCTGAGCCTGGGAATAACCGGGAACGAAGACCTCTTCAAGGCGCTTGGCGAGGCCGATTACCGGGATATTGTTCAGCCCCAGACCGTCCAGCACCGTCTTGGCGGCATTCAGCTGTCCCTTGCCGCCGTCCACAAGGATGAGGTCGGGCAGAAGTGCGTTCTCATTCATCAGCCTCCGGTAACGCCTGCCGATCACCTCCCGCATGCTTTCAAAGTCATCCGGTCTTTCAACGGATCGGATCGTGAATTTCCGGTATTTCGAGCGTCTGGGGTCCCCGTTCTCAAAATAGACCATGGAAGCGACGGTCTCCTCCCCCTGAAAATGGGATATGTCGAAGCCTTCGATATGCAGAGGGGGAGCGGAAAGATTAAGCGATTGCTGCAGGGATTCCACCATTTTACCCGGCTGGATGGAACGTTTCATTTTTTGCAGGAGCACATCTTTCAGCAGCATATCCGCATTCTTTTTGGCCAGGGTGAAAAGGCGGGCCTTCTTTCCGCGTTCGGGGCGGACAATGCGGATGTTCCTGTCCGACAGGACTTTCAGATAGCTTTCGAAAAGGGCAATATCCTCGTTGAGGTCCAGAAAGACCTCTTCGGGGTACAGGCTTGTTCTTTCGTAGTACCTGCGGATGAAATCCTTGAGGATCTCCTGATCGTGCTGCTGCTCGATGTTTTTCAGGTGAAAGCGTTCACGGCCGATCAGGATGCCCTCCCGCAGGCGGAACACCACCACAATGGCGTCATGTTCCGCCGTTGCAAGCGCAATGACATCCCGGCTTTTAAAATCGGTCTGGATCACCGTCTGCCGGTTTTTGTATTTTTTCAGGATCCGGAGGCGGTCCCGGAGAATGGCGGCATCCTCATAACGCATCTCGGCGGAAGCGGCATCCATTGCGTTTTTCAGACGCGTAATGACGGGCCGGGTGTTGCCGTTGAGAAAGCGCACAATCTCCTCAATGATGCCCCGGTAGACTTCCGGTGAGATATTGCCGGTACAGGGAGCGTCGCAGTTTTTCAGATGGTACTGCAGGCAGGGCTCGTCGCCGGGGTTCCCCTGCGGCGCGATCTTTTTGCTGCAGGTGCGCACCGGGAATATCCGGTAGATCGTCCTCAGCAGGTTCCTGATATGTCTCGAATCGGTATAAGGGCCGAAATAGCGCGATCCGTTCTGTATGACGTTGCGGGTGGAAAACACGCGCGGGAAGGGTTCGTCGGTGATGCAGATATAGGGATAGCTTTTATCGTCTTTGAGCATCACGTTATAGCGCGGCGCATATTGTTTGATCAGATTGTTCTCCAGCAACAGCGCCTCCACCTCGGAATGGGTGATGATCCAGTCGAGATCGGCGATCTTTGATACCAGCACCCGGGTTTTCGGGTCCGGCACCTTTTCACGGAAATAGGAAGCCACCCGCTTCCGCAGGGACCTTGCCTTGCCGACATAAATGACCGTTTTGTTGATATCGTAATAAAGGTAGACGCCGGGCCTGTCCGGCAGGATTTTTCGTTTTGATGCGGTGATGTCTGTCACATTATTCATAGGTCCGCTTGCACTCCAAGACGGAAAATCATACATTTATGCGAGAAATGCAACCAAAACCGATCTGACATGCTCCTGTTTACCTGAAAAAGAAAGGAGGGGGATATGAACAGGAATTCAGCGAACCGGGTGATCCTTGTCGGACACATCGGCATGGTCCCGGAAGTCAAAACCGTGAAGAACGACCGGAAAGTCTCGCATTTCACGGTTGCCAGCAATTACCGCTGGAAGGACCCGGAGGGGGAATATCAAAACCGGACGGACTGGCACCGCATTGTCTGCTGGGGAAACATGGCCGAATACAGCAGGCGTTTTGCCAAAGGACAGCAGCTCTACATCGAAGGCAGTCTGCGCACACGGGAATGGACGGATGAAAATAAGATAAAGCGTTACATTACCGAGGTATATGCGGATATGCTGACCCCGCTGGGAAAGTTGAAAGCGCCTGAAGAAGAGGGTGCCGAAGCCGGTCCGAATGAAAAAACGGGAGATGAAACCCCGTTTTGAACAAATGTGGCCGAGGGGGAACGGAGGGGGCGGACAGGATTTCCGCCCCCTTCGTAATTTGATACGGATTTTCCGGTTGCAGAAACGTGACGGTAAAGGATCCGGACAGCGGGAAGAGGCCGGAGGCCGGGAAATATGCGGTCAACGGTATTTCCCCTGTCTGTCTGTTCAGGGAGTGAAGACCGTATTATTGCCCCTTTCCCACGAGAAATGGAATTTTGCCTGCTGCAGGTTCAGGGCCGGGTCAACACCGATGGCGATCGTGATGCGGTTCCTCGCAGCCGGCAGGGAGAATCCGATACCGGTATGATGGACCAGCCCCTGCCCGCCACTCAGAACGGCGCCGTCGTAAAACAGGAAGAGGCGGGTCCTGTTATGGAAATAACCGCTTTCTACCTGCCAGCCGGCGAATTTATCCGTGACGAACTGTTCAAAATATGCGCCCCGCAGGAAATCCGCGCCGCCGAGCCTGAATTTATCGTAAAGCGCAAGGGGTTCGCGGGAGACAAGCAATGCTCCCAGAAGCCGGACATTGCCGCCCCAGCGGGATCTGCGGACGGAAAGCTGTGCCTCCAGCCGGGAACGCGAAATAAGATTGTTAAGCGCGAGTGTAATGCCGGAACGAACGTTGACATACCCGTAAACCCCGCTGACGGGCGTCATCCATTCGAAAGCAATATCCGAACCGGAGCGGCGCTGTACGGCAAACCCGGAATCACTTCCGGAAACTGCGGTGCTGATGTGCTCATTCTGATAGCTGATCCGGAAACGGGAGCGCCGGCCGAGATGATAGACAAGGCCGAGATCAAGGTCGCGCTTCACATACAGGCTGTCCTGGTAGCGCTGCGTAAAGGCGCCCTGCAGGGAAAAGGGTTTGTTGAACACATAGGGTTCGGTGTATGAAATATCGATGGCATTGACCCCCAGCGAAGGACGGGACCAGTAAAAGCTTGCCTGCCGGCCGAGACCGCCGAGATTGGCCAGCTCACAGGAAATATTTCCGATGATCCCCTTCTTTGCGGCTTCTTCTTTGTAAGCCGCCACCGCATCAAAACGGATATCCTGCCTGGCTTCCGTGTACAGACGAAGGCCGTTCCGGTAAATATCGGCCCGCTCTTCCACCTCGAGAAGCGGGTTGCTGCGGAGTTCGCCTATCATTTCCCGGACCTTTGAATAATGAAATTTTCCGGATTCCGGCAGGGAAATGTAGCGGGAAAGCAGGGAGATCTCACGCGGAGAATAATCTCCGAAAACCACGGTGTCGATCTCTGTGCTTTCTCCGCGGGACAGGCGGTAATGGAAATACTCCGAATCACCGGTCTTTTCATAGGAATCGAGGACAAGTTCCGCAAAGGGATATCCTTTGTCCCCGTAATTGACAAGCTGCTCCGATAAAACCTCCCTGATCTCCGTGTCATGGTCCACACGGAAAGTATCCTGTTCAATGATACAGAAATACGAGGGACCGGCGCCCAGGGACACCGCCGTCAGGACGGAAAGGCACAGGAGGGATATGTTTCTTTTCGGGACCATTAAAAATATGCCTTCACTTCAAGGTTTGCCGTGATAATGCTTTTCTGTTCCGCCCGTTTCCTGAACTGAACGAAGGTGCCGGCCGAGAGGAACTGATTGATGCTTTTTTCATAGCGCACCGCACCGGTCCACGACCAGCCGGCGGGGAGTCCGTTCGCCGTTTCATAGGGCAGGCTTCCGGCGTAATCGCTGACAACCCGGTCCAGCCCCCCGGAGAAGAACAGCCGTTCGCCGGCCACCCGGTACCATATCCACTGCGTTCCTGCGGAGATCCAGTGGGCGATGAAGGTTTCCCGGAAATCCGTTTTTATACGTTCGTATTTCCCTTTCGCGGAGATGCGGAATTTCCCGGAAAAAAGATATTCGGCTTCCGTACCGAGTCCGTGCGATGAAGTGCGGACACGGTAACTGTTCAGCGGCATGCGGTGCTGCTGACGGGAACCGTATTTGTAATAGAAGTCCAGGGTAAGGTCCCCGGGCCTTACCCGGTACTTGACCCAGCGGGCGGACCGGGTGTGGATATTTTCGTTATAGGCGGTTTGAAAGTTCTGGCTCCGGATATCCTCCAGTAAGAGGGAAAGCAGTCTTTTCCCGTCGGTACTGCCGACACGCAGTTCATGCTTGAAACGCATATTGTTGTAAAAGACACTGGTATCCGGATCATTGATATCAACAGACGCATAAAGGTTCAGGTCCGGAGTGCGCAAATCGCTGCTGCCGCTGTGTGAAAACTGAACGCGCACTTTCTTCAGGTCTTTTTTCCAGTTAAGGGTGCTGCCGAATTTCGACACGTACTGATCCTGCCGCTCATTGGTCAGCTCGTTCCGCATGATGAAATTCCCCATGTCATCGGGAACGTATTGCCCGTAATCATCCAGCCGGTAATTGCCGAGGCCGTCCCCGACGAAAATAAAGACCGCTTCATTCCGGGTCTCGGAAGTCCGGTTGATATTTGTCTTCAGATTCCCGCTCAGTCCGATCTTTTTGAACTGAAAACCCATGCGGCTTCCGGAAAGAAGGTAATGGTTTTTGACCGTTTCCCGCTGATCGAAACGGTAGCTTGCCGTGGCCTCCCAGTTGATGCGCTCCTTAAAGAATGACTGATCAAAGCGCAGGGCAAGGTCATGTTTCCGTGAATACGCGGAGAACGCCGAATCCGCTTCCGCCCAGTCGTAATCTTTCCGGTAGGTATATTGCAGTTCCCATTTATTCCATGAAAGGCCTGCGCCTGCAGACTCGGTGCGGTAGGGGGTCACCCCGGTGAAGACCGGTCCGAAATGATCCTGCAGCCAGGACGCGGAAAACACGAGCGCCTCGCCGGCGGGGACCTTTGCAGAAGTGCTGAAACTGTAATACGGCAGGGATCCCTGCGCGATGAGCCGTGACCCGTCATAACGGAATTCCATCCCCTTTATGTTCCCCGTGCCCTTTGCCAGGAGCCTCGTCCGCTTCTGCTTCCGGACATCGCTTACGTATTCCAGCGACGTTGTCGAGCGTAAAAGTTCATGCGCCGTTTCCGCCGTGAACGATGCCGTTTGCGTGATGGTATCGGAGGCGGAGAATCCGAGGTAACGTTCGTAATCCGGCCGCGTCAGGCGGGAAAAAGTGCTGAAAAGGGGATCTTTCATCCAGCCGTCCGTCCGTACGCGGAAGACCTTTCCCAGGGGCAGTTCCGCGTCCCATTTGAACGCGGGGGTGATCGTTCCGCTTTCCGTATTGTAATTGTTGGGGTCGAATCCGGAGTATGCGCCCTCGATCACAGCGTGGGCCTTCTCCTCCTGCCCCAGTTCCAGCTGCATGGCACCGATCCATTGCGTGGAGGGCAGTGTGATCTTCCGCCGCGGAAAATACTGGGAAAGGGGATCCTCCGGCGCATAACGGTACACGGTCTTTCCCTCGGCGTCATAGCTGCGGATATACCCGCCGTTGCGGTTTTCCCGGTAGAAATAAACGGTATGCGTCCCTTTTCCTTCTCCGGCGTAACTCCATATTCCGTCAACGGATTCGTAGTCCCCCGCGCTGTCGGCGATCGCCGTGGAGATCGTGAAATGGCCGTCACCGGAAACGATCGCGGCAAGGGAGTCAGCGGGAATATTGGAAAGATGGACATCGACGGGGTTGTTCTCGTCATCCTTTTCCCGCACGAAGGACGCCTGGAGCCGGATATGTTTTCCGAACCGCCAGGAAGAAGCGGCGCCCAGGGAAGCACGGGCGTAGAATTCATTTACGTAGTTGAATTCCGCAACAATACGGGATCTTTCCGAGATCATGATCCCGGAGGAGAAGAAGAGCTCGGCGTCCCGGTAATAGATCGTGTACAAAGATCTGTCAAGCGGAACCCCGTCAACATAGATCTGTTCGGATTCCGGCACGATCATGATGGCATTGTCGCCGTTATCGGCAAGCAGGCGGTAGGGCCCCTGGTCGCCCTCGCGGGCGGGGATCTCCTGACGCTGAAAGCGCCCGCGGGCGCTTCCCGCAAATGCCGCGCCGGTATAACGGTCTCCGCGGTATGAAAACCGGGCCCCGATCAGTTTGCGGTGGAAACGGTTCCAGTGGTTCCATTCGCTGTTTACGAACACATCACCGATCTGCGCGTCAAATTGATCGGAATAGATATTGATCAGCACATTATCGACATCCTGTACCGACTGGGTGGATGCGTAATCTTCAAAAGGCGCGTCATTATCGGAAATGACCCCCTTGATCCCGATGCCCGGCGACAATTCTCCGGAGATCCTGAGGTCCAGGCCGCCGCTCAGCATGCTCTGCCCCGTGGAGCCCACTTCCAGTTTCCGGGACACGGACCCCGTGGTGCTGACGTTGCTGAGATCCTTTCCGGGACCGGCATCCTTTGCGTCACGTTCCTCCGGAAACCAGCCGGAAATTTTTCCGATCCCCAGGTCCATTTTTTGCGGGACGTCCGCATCACTGTAGCGGTAATGGACAAGAAGGGTATCGTGTTCATCGGGTGGCTGCAGGATAATGAGTCTGCCGTAAAGCTCATCGAAAAGCACCGAAAGGTCGCCGGCCCCGGAAAGGGAATCCACGACGATCAGCGGATGCTGCAGCGGATAAACCGTTTTCCCGGGCTGAAGGATCACCGTTTCCCGCTGCTGTGAAGCCGGACAGGGCTGTATATAAAGAAACAGAAAAACGCAGAGGAAGCTCAGGCGGGAAAATATTTTTCTTGAGGGGATCATGGGATACGGATCACAAGGCCTTGGCGGTTGATCAGCAAATAACGGTCTCCTTCCCGCTGCATAAAGACGGGGTCCGGAAGATCACTGAGGTAACGGCAGCGTGCTTTCCGGGGTTCCCATATATAGGTTCCGCCGCCGCATGAAAGCCCGAAAACGTGCAGGCCCAGCGGAAAGACCCGGTGGACGTCAAGGGAATCGGGCAGGGGATATTCAGCGAGGGTCGTACCGTTGTTGTTTGCAATGCGAAGCTGCTGAAGGTCTTTCAGATACAGGAGTATGTACTGGTCAATGCGGTAAAGGCCGACGTTTCCCGACACGTTCCGGTCTCCCCAGGGGTGCGAATAATGCTCATTCGGGAAGACCTGCAGGATCACCTGATGATAATCGTCATAGATCAGCCATTCGCTTTCGGAATTGACCGTAAAGTCCGCTGCTGAAACAATATCCCGGTGCAGTGGTGTAAGCGAATGAAGATTCAGGAAACGGTCCCAGACAAGGACGTGGTTGTTGGCGGCGTCGAGCACATAGATCTTATCCGCTCCTTCGGAAACGGGCCTGACGGGATCCTGCAGGATGAACTTATCCGCCGAACGGCTTCCGGAATAAGTATTCAGCAGTTTGCCGTTCTGATAGCGCCGCAGGATGCCGCCGGAACGCGACAAGGTGAAGATATCGCCGAAGGGACTGAGCGTCGCCTCATCGCAGGGAGCGATCAGCAGCGTATCGGGGACCTGCCCGGCGGCCATGCCGGCCAGCAGAAAAAAATACAACACGGTCTTTAGACGCTTCATATGAAAATTTAGCGGATGAAGACCGGAATACCAAACAGGAAATACCGACTTAACGCTTCCATTTCAAGACAGGCGGCGTTAAATTTGCATATGTTGATCGCCGTCGCCTTATTTGTGGAAGCAGAACCGCTGATATCAGCGCTGAACGCCCGAAGGATCGAAAAATACAGTAAAAATACGGGATTGTACCGTTGCCATGGGCACGATATCCTGATCACGGGCATCGGCGCGAAGATGGCGGAGCGTACGCTGCTCCGCTATATGGAAAGAACACATCCCGCCTTCCTGCTGAATATCGGGACGGCGGGCATGCTTGATCCTGGCCTTTCCCTCAACGCGGTATTTGAGATCCCCGGTTGTTATAACGAAGCGCTTACCCGGCATGAAACACTCTGTTTGAAAGAAGGCGGACAGACGGCAGAATGCGTTACGGTAAGCAGGCCTTTGGTCTATATGAATAAAAGGAGGCAGCTTTTTGAACGCAGCGGTGCGGGGTTGGTGGATATGGAATGCTTCGCCCTGGCGGAGACGGCACGGCAAAACGGGATCAAAATGTCTGCTCTCAAGGTGACGACGGATGCCGCGGATGAAGCAACGGAGGCGCGCTTTGCCGCCACCCTGCAGCCGGCGGTAAAACAGCTGACGGAAATATGCCTTGAACGGTTTATTAAAATGTCATAACAGGGAGATCGTCATGAAAAAGACCGTTTTACTGGTCCTGGTCGGGAAACGCAAGGAGGCCGCCGTAAAACTGCAGAAAGTGCTCACCGCCTGGGGCTGCCTCATTAAAACCCGCCTCGGACTTCACTCCGGCGTGATGGAAGACTGTTCGGAAAGCGGACTGCTGTTTTTAGAGCTTTGCGGCAGCGACAAGGACAATGCGGAACTGGCACGGAAAGTGGAGCTTATTCCCGGTGTTGAATCCCGGATCGTCGAGCTGGACCATCCGGACAGGTAATTATAACGAAAAAAACATCAGCTGCATCGTAACCGTATTTGAAGGATACGGGGCAGATGAAAGCTCCCGGCTCTTTTCCTGCCGGGCCGGGTTTTTTTCATAAGAAAAGGGCACGGGTATTTCCGATCATTTGCTTAAGGCCGGTAAATGGACAATGCAATAAGAATACATCCAGGAAAAAATGAACCCGGGGGCATCCGCGAGATGCTCGCGATCGCCCTTCCCATGGTCATTTCCTACGCCTGCGACATGGTCATGACATTCACAGACCGCATGTTCCTGTCACGCCTGGGGCCCGAGATCATGAACGCCGCCATGGGCGGCGGGATGACCGCCATGATGATGATGACCTTTTTTATGGGGCTGATCGGGTATTCGACCGCCCTTGTGGCCCAGTACCTGGGCGCCGGAAGAAAAGGCACATGTCCCCGGGTCACCACGCAGGCTTTTCTGATCGCCCTGGCGGCTTATCCGGTCATTTTGCTTCTCAGACCCCTGGCGGAGAGATTCTTCATTGTCATGGAACTTCCCGCACAGCAGATAGAGGCACAGCGGGTGTATTTCAATATTCTGATCTACGGGACGCTTGCCGGTCTCTTCCGCATGGCCCTTTCCTCATATTTCTCCGGTATCGGACGGACGCGTATCGTGATGTTCGCCGGCATCGGCTCCATGATCATCAATGTGGGGGTGAATTATGTACTGATATTCGGGAAACTGGGATTCCCGGCAATGGGAATACGGGGAGCCGCATACGGAACGATCATCGGCGGTATCTTTGGGGTGCTTATTCTGGCGGTATCCTATTTCAGCAGGGAAAACCGCCGTGAATTCGCCGTCATGCGGGCATTCCGTTTTTCGGGAAAGATCATGAAAAAACTGCTGTATTACGGATATCCGGCGGGACTGGAATTTATCCTTACCTTTTTTGCGTTCAACCTGATGATCCTGATCTTTCATTCCATGGGAAGTGTCACCGCCACGGCCACGACGATCATGTTCAACTGGGACATGGTCTCTTACGTGCCGCTGATCGGCATCGAGGTGGCGGTGACCAGCCTGGTGGGCCGCTATATGGGGTCCGGCGATGTTCATACCGCGAACCGGGCGATCATGTCCGGTCTGAAGACCGGGGCGGTCTATTCCTCGGTTGTCCTTGTGCTTTTTGTCTTTTTCCCGGAGCATCTGGCAATGGTCTTCCGGCCCGCGGGGAGCAGCACGGTCTTCGATGAAGCGGTCCCGACTGCCGTTTTTATGCTGCGGGTGGCCTCCATTTATGTCGTGATCGAAGCGGCGATCGCCACCTTTATCGGTGCGCTGCGCGGCGCCGGCGACACCCGCTGGTCCATGATGGCCTCCGTCGTTCTGCATTACCTTATGGTTGCCGGACTTGTTTTTGTGCTGAAGGTCCTGAACATGTCCGCAGAGGCCGCCTGGGTGGTGGTCGTGTCGGTCTTTTTCCTTTTTTCCGTCGTGTTCTATTTGCGCTACCGGGGCGGAAAGTGGAAGGAGATACATATGATAGAGAAAAAACCGGGCGTTGCCGGCCTCGGCACGCCGGAAAAAGAACCGGCATTTTCCGGAACAAAGCATTCTCCAGGCGTTCAATGACGGAAATAGAGGAATGGAGCATGATGCAGTTCATAAGATCATATTTTGTTGAGATATACCGTCTGCTTCTGGAGATGGCACCCTACCTTTTACTGGGTTTCCTGATCGCCGGAATCCTGAAATACAGTTTCCGGCCGGGGCGCCTGAAGCACTATCTTGGCGGGGCGGACCTGCGGTCCGTGTTTTATGCCTCCCTTCTCGGAGTGCCCCTGCCGCTGTGTTCCTGCGGGGTGATCCCCACCGGTGTCAGTCTGTACCGCAACGGGGCCTCCAAAGGCGCCGCGCAGTCCTTCCTGATCTCCACCCCGCAGACAGGGGTGGATTCCATTATGGTCACCTACTCTTTACTGGGGCTGCCCTTCGCGATTATCCGGCCGCTGCTGGCGTTTGTCACGGGCCTTTTCGGGGGTGTCGCAAGCAATCTCGTTGAGGGTGAAAAACCGCATCCCTATGCAAATACAAAGGCAGAAGCGTATCCCCGGGGCTGGAAAAAGGTTCCGGCCATGCTGAGATATGCATTTATCGATTTTATGGCCGATATCGCAAAGTGGCTGGTGATCGGTATCCTGATCGCGGGCCTGATCTCGGTGTTGCTTCCCGATGATTTCTTTCTGCAGTATCTTTCGAATCCCTATTTGTCCATGCTGGTGATGCTGGCGGTCTCGGTCCCGCTCTACGTCTGCGCAACGGGCTCCGTGCCCATTGCGGCCGCCCTGCTTATGAAGGGCCTCTCTCCGGGTGCCGCCCTGGTTTTTCTCATGGCCGGTCCCGCGACCAATGCCGCTACGATCTCCGTGATCGGCAATACGCTCGGGAAACGCTCACTGGCCGTATATCTGGCAACGATCCTTCTGGGCGCTTTCGGCGGCGGTATTCTTCTTGACCAGTTTCTTCCCGCTTCCTGGTTCGGCGTCTATATGTCCGGAGATCATCAGCATCAGATGCTTCCGGTGTGGCTGAAGACCGTATCTGCGATCATACTTGCCCTCCTTATCATCTATACGCTTCTGAACAAAATGGTCAAACGCCTTCAGGGAAAACCTTCAGAGAAGGATTCCTGCGAGGCCCCCGCAACGGAAGGCCGCGGCGGCGGATACCTTGTCATGATCGAGGGCATGAGCTGTCAGCATTGCGTGATGAATGTGGAAAAAGGGCTTTCTTCCCTTGACGGAGTGACCGCCGTTGACGTAAATTTGGAGGCGGGTACCGCCCGTGTAAGCGGTACACCCGAGAAGGAAGCAATAAAAGCAGCCGTTAAGCATTCAGGTTATAACGTCAAAGGAATCCTATGAAAGCGATCATTCCCGCCGCCGGAATCGGCAAACGTCTTCGTCCCCATACTTTTAACCGGCCCAAGGTCATGGTGCCCGTTGCCGGGAAACCCATTCTGGAGCATATTGCCGGGGCGCTTTTTGAATCCGGTTTTAACGAACTGTCCGTGATCGTCGGTTACCAGAAAGCAACGGTCATTGACCATTTTGAAGAACATTATCCCGGCCGCTGCCGGTTTTTTGTTCAGGAAAAGATGGAGGGACTGGCACATGCCGTCCTTATGGGACTGGAAGACCGGGATGAGCCGGCGCTTATCATTCTGGGAGACACGATCATTGATATGGACCTCCGTCGCTTTCAGGACAGCAACGAAAACATTATTGCCGTGGTCAGAGTGGAAGATCCTTCCCGTTTCGGGATCGTGGAAACGGACAGGGAGGGTTTTATCACGGGCATGGTGGAAAAACCCGAGCACCCGCAAAGCGATCTTGCCATCGCCGGCGCCTATTTCCTCAAAAGCCAGCGCCGTTTGAAGGCCGCGATCGAGGAACTTATCGACAAAGGGATCCGCACACGGGGTGAATTCCAGCTGACCGATGCGCTCGCGATCATGATGAAAGACGGCGAGCGTTTCAGGGCGATGCCGATCAACGACTGGTACGATTGCGGCAAACCCGGCACGCTTTTGTCCACCAACCGTTTCATTCTGAGCAGGCGCAGCGGGAATAGGGGCGAGTGCGTCAACTGCACCCTTCAGGATCCGGTATATATCGACGAGGGAAGCAGGATCGAAAATTCCGCGATCGGTCCGGATGTCGCGATCGGCAAAAACGTGACTATAAAGAATTCGGAGATCACCAACTCCATGATCTTTGAAGGGGCAAGACTGGAAGGCGTCCGGCTTTCGGATTCCATTGTCGGCCGGAAGGCCGTGGTATCCGGTTTCAGCGGAAGGCTGAACACCGGGGACGAGAATGAGATCGAAAGCGATAAAAAGACAAAAGCACAGCCGTAAATAAAAAGCAGGCAGCGTCCCGGGCTTCTGATCAGGACTCGAGTTTTTGTACGACCGTTTTCAGGGTTTCGGGGATGGGAAGATGCTGCGGACATTTTTCCAGGCACTCACCGCATTCAACGCATTGGGAAGCCGCTTTCCCCTTGTCAACAACCAGCAGCTGATAGAGGCGCCGGCCCTCGTTCCAGTTATTGATCATTGAAGCAAGATTCAGGTACTGGAAACTGTTGGGAATATCCACACCGTGGGGACAGGGCATACAGTAGCCGCAGCCGGTGCAGTTGATGATCGTGCGGTTGTGGTACATGTCCCGGATCTTTTTGATATGGTCCTTCTGAAATTTTTTCAGCGTATGCACACCGGAGCGGTCCGCGATCTTCAGATTTTCCTCCACATGTTCCGGCTTCGTCATCCCGCTCAGCACGACGCCCACCTCCGGCTGGTCCCACAGCCAGCTCAGGCACCAGTCCGCCGGCGAGCGCTCGGGTTTCAGGACCTTCCAGGCCCTCCGGATGTTGTCCGGGATATTGTTCGTCAGTCCGCCGCCGCGCAGGGGCTCCATGATCACCACCCCGATCCCGCGGGAATCCGCGAGCCGTAATCCTTTTTGTCCCGCCTGAAATTCCTCGTCGATGATATTGTACTGGATCTGGCAGAGATCCCAGTCGAAGGAAGTAAGGATCTCTTCAAATACGGGATAGTCATCGTGGAAGGAAAAACCGATAAAGCGGATCTTTCCTTCCTTCCGTGCCTTCTCAATAAATGCGAATATCCCGTTATCCCGGACGGTTTTCCAGGTCTTTGCATTCAGGGCGTGCAGTAAATAGAAATCAATATGATCCGTTTCCAGACGCTTAAGCTGCCGGTTGAGATAGTCGTCCATGTCTTCGCGTTTGTTGACCAGGTAGCAGGGCAGTTTGGTGGCAAGGTACACCTTTTCCCGGTATCCGTCCTTCAGGGCCTTTGCGACCAGCGGCTCGCTGTTGCCGCCGTGATAGCCCCAGGCGGTGTCGATGTAGTTCACCCCGCCGTCGATGGCGCGGCGTATGAGGGAGATCGCCTCCGGTGCATTGATCCGTTCCGGATCATTGCCGGTCACGGGAAGGCGCATGCAGCCCATACCCAGTGCGGAAAGCGTTACGCCGGTACGCCCGAAATCTCTGTATTGCATATGCACCTCACGTTAATGGTATGAAAGAATAAAAACTTTTTGCGGAAAATACAAGCATCCGGTGCCGGGAAGCCTGCAAAGGCCGCAGCAGCGTTGAACGGAAAGAATACGGAGATCCCCGCCGCTTATTTGTTTTTACTTGTCGGGATAAGTCCTTACATTTCAGACGCTGAAAAAAACGTACGGGATGCACGGATCATGCTTTCAACGCTCACAGTACTGGGAATTGCCGTCGGCCTGGCGATGGATGCCTTTGCGGTCTCAATCTCATACGGCTGCGGCCTCCGCACATTCAGCCTGAAAGTCATGCTCTGGGTCGCCGCCGCCTTTGCCGTTTTTCAGGGCGGAATGACCTTACTGGGCTTTCTGGCCGGCAGTGCCTTTTCGGGATACATTGAAGCCTTTGACCATTTTGTTGCGTTCGGACTGCTGGTTTTTATCGGGGGAAAGATGATACGGGAAGCGTTCAGCAGTGAAGACCGGTGTGAACTCATCGACCCGGAAGCCATCGATCTGCGCCGGCTTTTGCTTCTTTCCGTTGCAACAAGCATTGACGCCCTGGCGGTCGGATTGAGTTTCGCTCTGCTGGAGGTGCGCATCCTGCGCGCATCCCTGATCATTGCCCTGGTCACCCTTGTGTTCTCCATGACCGGCGTAAAGGCCGGTCATGTCCTGCATAGGTTTTTCGGCCGGAAAGTTGAGATCCTCGGAGGCCTGATCCTGATCGCCATCGGGATACGGATCCTGGTCAGTCATTTACAAGCCGCATAAAGGAGTCGATCATGAAAAAAACTGTCAGAAGCGAGGATATTTACCGCCTGCATTTTGTTGCTTCTCCGCAGATCACCCCCAAAGGGGACAAGATCGTTTATGTAAGGAAACACGCTGACAAAAAAGACAAATGCTATTATTCCAACCTGCACTGCATCCATGTTCAGAGCAAAACGGACACGGATTTCACGGTCTGCGGAAAACATCAGGACAGCATGCCGCGCATCAGTCCCGACGGCCGTCATCTGTTCTTCCTCCGCGTAAAGGACGGGATCCCTTCCCTGCGCACGATCAGCATGCACGGCGGTGAATCCGGCGAGGCATGCGATTTGCCCAAAGGGGAGCTGAAGCACATGAAATTCGCACCGGACGGCAAGCACCTGGCAGTGCTTTTTGCAAGGAAGCGGGAGCATATTCCCTATGAGAAGGATAAACCCCGGGAGCCCGTCTGCCGGGAGATCGACGATCTCTTCTACCGCCTTGACGGCCACGGCTTCATTGACGAGGACCCTGCTCAGCTATATCTGCTGAAAGCATCGGGCGGGAAGATGAAAAAGATCAGCGACGCCGCTTTCGATATCGGAAATTTCAGCTGGAGCCCGGACGGAAAGTATCTCGCCTATACGACGGTGGACAAAGCCCGCCCGGAGCTTCACATGGAGGAAGAGGACATCTTTTTACTTCGTCTCAGTGACAAAAGGGTGTCCAAACTGGACAAACCTGCGGGACCTGTGGGCTTTCTGCATTTTTCACCGGACGGGAAAGTCCTGTATTTCAGCGGGCATTTTCATCCGCATCACAGCTGGGGTGCGGAGAACATGGATATTCATGCCCTGGACCTTGAAACCGGCGACCTGAAAAATCTGACAGAAAAACTGGACCGCACGACGGACATGCTGACCCTGGGGGATATTACGCCCTCCTTTGTTCCTCAGGAGCCGGTGATATCGGAAGGAAAAATGCTCTTCACGGTAAGTTCGGAGGGCTCGAACCCCCTGTACTCCCTGGACCTCGTATCCGGAGACATCGGACATATCCTTGAAGGTCCCGAATGCGTGATCTCCTATTCCGCTTCCGCAGGCGGAAAACAGCTGGCCCTGCATCTCGCCCAGGCGGAACGCCCCGATGAGATCTGGCTTCTGGACCTGCAGGATGCAAAGCGCCTGGTGCGCATGAGCTTCGCCAATGACAAATATCTGGAGGATGTCCGCTTCCGTTTGCCGGAAAAGATCACCGTCAAGGCGAACGATGCCGCGATCCCCGCGTGGATACAATTCCCGCCCGGATTCGATGAAACAAAGACCTATCCGCTGATCCTGAATATCCACGGCGGCCCGCGCACCCAGTACGGATATACCTGGTTTCACGAAATGCATGTGTTCGCCGCGAAGGGGTTTGTGGTCGTGTATTCCAATCCCCGCGGAAGCCAGGGATACGGGAAGACATTTGCCGATGCCATTACCGGGAAATGGGGCCAGCCCGCTTTCGATGACCTGATGGCCGTGACGGACGAGATGGCCGGAAGGCCCTATATTGATGAGGAACGTCTTTATGTTACCGGCGGCAGTTACGGCGGTTACATGACCAACTGGATCGTTTCACAGACAGACCGTTTCCGGGCGGCGGTGGCCCAGCGTTCCATCAGTGATCTCGGGACTTTTTTCGGCACCTCGGATATCGGCTGGGACCTCATCAACGAATTCAAGGCATTGCCCTGGGAGAAGCCTGAAAAATATGCGGAATGGTCGCCGCTGAACTATCTGGAGAATATCAGGACCCCGCTGATGCTCATCCATTCCGAGAAGGATCTCCGCTGCCCCATGGAACAGGCGGAACGGCTCTACGCCCCCTTAAAATACATGGGCCGCGATGTGCGGCTGGTCCGCTTCCCGGAATCCTCGCACGGCCTGAGCCGCGGCGGGCGTCCCGACCGGCGGATCCGGCGTCTGGAGCTGATCACGGAATGGTTCAACGCAAAGCAGTAAGCCGGAGGGGAGGATCAGACAGCGAGCGCAGGAAAAGCTTGCCGGAAAGGCGATAATGCATGACGCAGCGACCTGAGCAACGCGGCCATGGGAACAAGAGCGTTTATTCAAGATATAAATAAATAAAAAGAGGAGAATATCATGCGGTACACAACACTGGGAAAACGCGGCCCGCGGGTCTCCACGATCGGTTTCGGCGCCTGGGCCATCGGAGGAATGAACTGGGGGAAAACCGATGATGAGGTGTCGAGGAACGCCCTGAGGAAAGCTATCGAGAACGGCGTGACCTTTATCGATACCGCCGATGTTTACGGTTTCGGGCATTCGGAGGAACTTGTCCGCGAGGTGCTCGAAGAAAAGGGCGTGAAGGACAAGATCGTGGTCGCGACAAAGGCCGGGAACGATTTCTACAATACCGCGAAGGAGGACGATAAGGGCTACGGCCCGATCAAGCAGAATGCGGACTACGATTACATCATCTCCGCAGCGGAAAAAAGCCTGAAGCGCCTGAACGTCGAAGCTCTGGACATTCTCCAGCTGCACAGTCCCGATACGGAAAAGCTGCGGCGCGACGATCCCTGGAGGGCGCTGGAAAAACTGAAGCAGGACGGCAAGATCAGACATGCCGGCTGGAGCGTGCAGTCTTTTCAGGAGACGAACCAGGCCTTTTTGCTTGACGAACACCGCGATCTTCTTGACGTGATCCAGGTACGGTATAATCTGCTGGAGCGGGAAGCGGAAAACGTGTTGTTCAAAAAGTCACAGGAGTACGGGATCGGGGTGATCGTGCGCATTCCGCTGCTTTTTGGTTTTCTGACGGGAAAATTCGACAGGCACACGCGCTTTGAGGAAGAGGATCACCGCAGTATGAACCTGTCGCCGGACAAACTGGAAAAATATCTGCAGCAACTGGAAAAAATGCGGCCGCTGTATGAAAAATATCCCGGCCAGACCAAGGCGCAGCTCGCGTTGCGTTTCTGCATCTCCCATCCCGCCACTCATGTGGCGATCCCCGGAGCAAAGACGGAACAGCAGGTCCTGGACAATATTGCCGCTTCGGACCTTGGCCCCCTTCCGGAGGATGACATCCCTGCCGTTGAGTAAATTCACTCCGTATCATTCTCAATGATGTCCTCATTGAGATTGATCGACTTCTGTTTAAGTTCTTTGAGAAGCTTTTCCTGCATCTCCTTGGCGGGATCTTCCCCGGTGATCTTCAGCAGATAGTTCAGCGCGATGGTCTCGACAATGACGGAGATGTTCTTCCCGGGGTTTATGGGCAGGCGGATATGCGGGATATCCACACCGAGAATATTCGTATAGTTTTCGTTGAGCCCGAAGCGTTCATAAGCGACTTCGGGATCCCAGTAGAGCAGTTCTATCATCAGTTCCACACGTTTTTGTACGCGCACGGCCCTGGCGCCGAACATTTTACGGATATTGACGATCCCGAGAGCCCGGACCTCGATGGTATCCTGCAGAAGCTTTTCGGGTTTCCCGATCAGTACGTTCTTCGCGGTACGCTGAATGTCCACGACGTCGTCGGCCACAAGCCGGTGACCGCGGTCCACGATCTCCAGGGCGATCTCGCTCTTCCCGATCCCGCTTTTCCCGGTGAGCAATATTCCAACCCCATAGACATCGACCAGTCCGCCGTGTATAATGGTGGTGGGGGCGAATTTTTTGTACAGGTATGTTCCGGCATCCTGCAGGAACTGCATGATATTGATCCGTGTCCTCAGAAGCGGGACGCCTGCTTCGCATGCCAGCTCAATGATGATCGGCTGGATATTCGGCGTATCCACGAAGATCACCCCCGGGACCTTGTACGAGAACATCTTCCGGAAAAGATTTTCCATGGCGGAAGGAGAGAGGGTGGAGATGAACTGCATCTCCTTTTTGCTGAAGACCTGAAGCTTGTGTTTGGGGAAATCCTCCCAGAATCCGGTCAGCTCCAGTCCCGGGATATTGAGCGCAGAGGAGCGGATGAGGACATCCCCTCCGACCCCGGGGTTGATGTGTTCCAGCTGCAGTTTTTTCTCTGTTTCGGAGATGAGTTCGTTGATGGTGAGTTTTTTCATGGGTGGGCCCTTAACTGTTCTTTATATTTTTTTAATTGACGCATCATTTTATCCACAGCAAGATCGATGGATTTTGTCAGTTCTTCATCCCGTTCGTGGATGGTAAGCACTTTCAGCGGCACCTTCACAACAAGTTCGGTCTGATATATATAGTCCTTGATCTTTTCAAGTATGACATGAACGGAAACCAGCCGGTCAAAGACCTTTTCAAGCCTGCGAACTTCCTGACCGGCGTATTCCCGGGTTTCTTCGGAGATACTAAAATGTCTTGCCGTGATTAAAACTTTCATAGCTTTCTCCTTTGTTTCTTTTGTTGGATGGTCATAGATAAATATACAACGGTATTGTTTCAATACGAAAAAAATTAATGCTCATCTTCCTGTTTGCCGGCACGCGGATGCGCCCTGGCGTAGGTGCTCTTCAGGCGTCCCATTTCAACGTGCGTATATATCTGGGTCGTTGACAGGCTTTCGTGTCCGAGTATCATGCGTACCGACTCCAGGTCCGCCCCTTCATCCAGCATGTGGGTCGCGAAACTGTGCCGCAGTACATGCGGGCTGTTCTTTTTGGCGCCGTCGGAAACCTGCCGCAGGTATTTTTCAACGCGCAGGCGCACGTTTCGTACGGAGATCGCTTTTCCCTGCCGGGAAATGAAAAGCGGATCTTCACGGGAAGGTTTTCCGAAATCATTTTCATAGTAGTCCAGATATTTTTCAAGTGCCCGGCGGCTGCTTTCTCCCAGGGGCAGTATCCGCTGTTTGTCGCCTTTGCCGATCACCGAGATCAGCATTCTCCGGAACTGTACATCCTTCAGCCGCAGGTTCAGCAGTTCACTTAATCGAATGCCGCAATCGTAAAAAAGTTCAATGATCGCCGAATCCCTTGCCGTGACAAAATCCTTTACCTCGAAAAGACGGAACAGCTTTCCGGTCTGTTCCTTGCTCAACACGGAGGGGAGGGTCCGCGGGACCTTCGGCGATCTGATCGCGTAAGCGGGATTTTTCGTGATGAATTTCTGCTGCAGGGCGTAACGGAAAAAAGATTTCAGTGCGGCAAGTTTCCGCGCCGCGGAACGCGGGGCATACCCCTGTTCCGTCAGCATGCCGAGAAAATGCCGTATGCTGACCTTGTCCACATCCTGCAGCCGGACATCATTCCGCTGGTAATAATCGCGGCAGAAAAGATAAAACTGCCACAGGTCACGGAAGTAGGCGTCAAGCGTGTGCGCCGAATACGCGCGTACGGAGTGTTCGTAATCCAGAAAATCCCGGATCGTATCTGAAAAGTCCATATCTCAGGTCCCCCGCCGGAAAGGGTCCGGCATCGTGCTATATTACGAATTCTCCGCGTTTTTCCGAAGAAAATTCAGTGCTTTATCCATGTCTTCCGGAAGCGGTGCGCTTATGCAGATATCGTCTCCGGAGACCGGATGCGTGAAATGCATCTCCGAACAATGCAGCGCCTGGCGTTTGATCATATCAAGAAGATGAACGGCCTGCTTCCGGTAATGCGGCGGAAGTCCTCCGAGTTTCTGCGTCCGTCCGCCGTACATAAGGTCCCCGAACACCGGATGTCCCGCGTCGCTCAGATGTACCCGGATCTGATGGGTTCGTCCGGTCATGATCTGCACCCGGAGCAGTGTCACGAAGCCGAAGGACTCCAGTACCTCAAAACGTGTTTCCGCCGATTTTCCTTTCGTTCCATCAGTGTAAGCCGCATATTTCTGCCTGTCGTTTTTGTGCCGGCCGATATATTTCACGATCCGGCCGGACTTTTCCCTGATATCTCCCCAGGCCAGGGCAACATAGAATTTCCGTATCTTCCGGTACTCGAACTTATGCGCCATCCGGGTATGCACGATATTGTTCTTCGCCGCAATGATCGCTCCGGAAGTGTCCTTGTCCAGACGGTGAACGATGCCGGGACGGTATTCGCCGCCCGTATTCGAAAGGGTCGTACAGCGGTGCGCAAGGGCATTGACCAGCGTGCCCGTACGATTCCCGACCGCCGGATGCACTACCAGCCCGGGCGGCTTGTTGATCACGATCAGGTCATCGTCTTCATAGATCACGTCCAGGGGAATGTTCTCCGCCTCCACTTCCAGGGGGATGAAACGGGGAACCCTGACCGTGATCATATCTTTGGGGGTTACCTTATAGGAGGGTTTTACCTCCGGACTTCCGTTTACAGAGATCAAATTGCGTTCAATAAGCTGTTTCACTTTGCTGCGCGAGATGTCCCTGACGGATTCCGTGATAAAGGTGTCGATACGGGTGGGCTTTTGTGCGTCGCGAACCGCAATACAGTACGTATCGTAATGGTCCGTTTCCGTGAAAAGTGTTTCGGTCATTGGATTTTTTCAGATTTTTTCTGACTGCGTTTTGCCCGGATCTCTTCGGCGACCGTAAAGATCAGGTACAGGAAAACCCCCACGGTGATGCAGGCATCGGCGACATTGAAAATGGCAAAGGGATTAAAGGGCCAGAAGCCGAGATCAACCTTGACGAAGTCCGTTACCTGCCCCCGTGTGAAACGGTCGATAAAATTTCCGACCGCTCCGGCGAGTATCAGTGTGAAGGCAATGAAATTGATCCATTTGCCGGGATTTTCCCGGATGATACGGTAAAAAAAGAAAAGAATGAAAAGCAGGGCGAAAATGGAGATGTATTTTAGAAGGGGGACGGAGATACTGAAAGCCACTCCCGTGTTTTCCGCATGCGTGAAGGTCAGCCAGTCCCCGGATACGGAGATATCATCCCATGCGTAATAATTGTCCATCGGCATGATATTGCGGATGTGGTGTTTGCTCCACTGGTCAAGCCCCACCATTCCGGAGAAGAGGACCAGGCAGAGGATCAGCCAGAAGATTTTCCGGTTTTTGTTCATGGATATTCCGTGCGGCCGTCCGCCGCGTGCATTTCCTTTAAATGATCACGGATCATGTTGCGGCATTTGTGCATAAGCTCCCTGCGGTCTTCGTAAGTATAAGAAGCGGTATCTACGGGAGGAAGCACATCGATGTCGATATCGGTCTTTGTGAACAGTCTTTTGTGCGGGGGCAGCATTTTGCGCGGTCCTTTGAGGACGACGGGCAGGATCGGGAGATCGTTCTGAATGGCCATCACAAAGGCGCCGAGCCGGAAAGGGGACAGCATTTCGTTCTTGTACCGGCTCCCTTCCGGAAAGACCATTAAGGACAAGCCCTCTTTTTTCAGCTGCCCGAAACTCCGGTTGAGATGTTCGATGGAGCGTCCCCGGTTCTTGTTGTCGACAAAAATAAAGCCGGAGCGCTGCATGGCCATGCCGAGAATAAAGGTCTTTTTCAGCTCCTCTTTTGCCATCATGCGCATCGGGACGGGGATCTTTCCCAGCAGGAGAAAAATGTCGACCGAACTTTCATGGTTTGCGATGATCACATAGGACCTTCCGGCCTCGATGTTCTCAAGCCCCCTGACCCGGACCGTTCCCGGCAGTGCCAGGAGGGCCCATTTCCCCCAGGCGGAGATCATACGGTTGTAAAAGGATATGCGCCGGATAAAAAAGGAGCAAAGGATCAACAGCCCGCCCAGAAAAACATTTCCGAGATAGACATGGAGATAAATGTAAATATTTCTCAGGACCTTTTTCAGCATAGTTACGCTTCAATGCGGTCGGTTCCGAGATAGTTCCGCAGCGCAGCGGGAACGGCCAGGCTGCCGTCTTCCTGCTGGTAATTTTCAATAAGGGCGATCATCAGCCGCGGGGTCGCCACACCGGAACCGTTGATGGTATGCGCATAACGGACGCCTTTGTCGTCTTTAAAGCGGATGCCGGCGCGCCGCGCCTGAAAATCTTCAAAGTTGCTGCAGGAAGAGACCTCAAGCCATTTTCCGCTTCCGGGCGCCCACAGCTCGATATCCCGGCAGCGGGCGGCGGCAAAACTCAGGTCTCCCGTACATAATTCCAGGATGCGGTAGGGAAGTTCCAGCTTCCGCAGGACCTGTTCCGCATGGCCGGTCAGTGCTTCCCAGCACCGGCAGGAATCGTCCGGATGCGTGAACTGCACCATCTCCACCTTGTTGAACTGGTGCAGGCGCTGCAGTCCCCGGGTGTCTTTGCCGTAGGATCCCGCTTCCCGGCGGAAACAGCCGGAAAAAGCGACATATTTAAGGGGAAGGTCCTTTGCGGAAAGGATCTCTTCGCGGTGCATGTTGGTGACCGGCACCTCCGCCGTGGGGATCAGCCAGAGGTCATCCTCCCTGAGATAATACATGTCTTCCGCCAGTTTCGGCAGCTGGCCCGTTCCCGTAGCCGAATCCGAATGCACGAGAAAAGGCGGGAAGATCTCCGTATAGCCGTGTTCGGTAATATGGAGGTCCAGCATGAAATTGATCAGGGCCCGTTCCAGTCGGGCGCCCCATCCGGTATAAAGCGGGAATCCGCTGCCGGCGATCTTTGCGCCGCGCTTCATATCGAGCATGCCCAGGTTTTCCGCGATATCAAGATGATCTTTTATTTTAAAAGCAAATTCTGGGATCTTTCCCCAGGAGGATACCTCCACGTTATCCTGCTCATTTTTGCCGACGGGAACTTCGGGAGCGGGACAGTTCGGGACCGCCAGGAGCCGGGTACTGAGGTCCTCCTGAATACTTGCCAGCCGCGCATCGTTCTCCTTGATCTTCGTGCTGAGTTCCTGCATGTCCCGTATTTCGGGGTCCGCGTTCTCCCTGTTGCGCTTTTTGGCGCTGATGGCCTTGCTGACGGTATTCCGGCGATGTTTCATGTCGTCGGTTTCCTTGCTCAGGTTCCGGCGTTCGTCGTCCAGGATCCGAATAGCGTCAATATCAATGTTCAACTGCTTGTCCGCGATCCCTTTCCGGACCGCATCGGGATGTTCACGTATTTTTTTAATGTCCAGCATAGGCTCCTTCCTTTATCGGTGAAAAATACAAAGACTAAGCAGAAATACCCATAAAAAAATTTACATAGGGGAAGCGTTGAAATGTTGAGTCGTTGATTCGTTAATTTGTTAATTTGTTGAGACCAAGAGAAACATTGCATGGATACCTTGCAGCCCTGAGCTTGTCGAAGGGCTGAATATAAATAGCCCGGTACGAAGTGCCGGGACTGCGAAGTGCCATCCAATATCCCACAACCCCGAACGAAGATGAGGGGTTGAATGTTGATAGCCCGGTACGAAGTGCCGGGGGTCACGACATCTGCGAACGGAACACCCTGAGGACTTCCAGCAGCCGCTCAATGTCCTCATCGCTGTGGGCGGAGGAGAAGGCGAAGCGGAAATAATCGGGTTTGCCCGGATAACGGATGAGGGGAGGATAGATACCGGCGTATTTCAACGCTTCTTTCAGCGCTCCGGCCTGTTCCGTGCCGGGGAGATATATCCCGGCCACGGGCGTAGGTATCACCGGAACATCGAATCCCATAGCGACGAGCCGCTGTTTTACGTCAACGCAGCGTTCCTGAAGGTCCCGTATCCGGCCGGGATGGTCGCGGAAAAAACGGAGGGATGCGATGCCGGCGGCGACCAGGGGCAGGGACGGAGCGGAGGTGGTCGCATAGGCGCAGGTTTCACGCACGGCTCTGATGCACCTGCCGGGACCCGAAACAAAGCCTCCCGAAGTTCCGCATGCCTTGGAAAGCGAGCCTGTCAGAAGCAGGCGTCCGGTGTCAAGGCCGTAATGTTCGAAAGCCCCCCGTCCGTGCTTGCCGAGGATCCCCAGGGTGTGCGCTTCATCGAGAAGCAGCACGCCGTCATATTTTTCCGCGAGGCCATCGTATGCGGGCAGCGGCGGAAGCTCATCATAGGTGCCGTCGGTAACGATAAGCGGCCTTTTCCCCTTTTCCCGGATGACCCCGTCGAAAGCTTCGGGATCAGCGGGGATTTCCCGTGCGGGAAGTCCGCTCATGGTGATCGCGGTTTTGAGGCTGGGGTGGCACAGGGGGTGGTAAAAACACACAAGATCCCGGGTTCCCAGTACCTCGAACAGGGCCAGGTTCGCCATGTAACCGGCGGGAAGGAGCGCGGTATCTTCCGTGCCGAGGAATTCACTCAGCACCTTTTCCAGCTGCAGGTGCAGGGGATGATTCCCGGTCGTGACCCTTGACCCGCCGCAATTGAGACCGTACCCGGAAAGGGCGTCCCGGGCCGCCTTCAGGATGCCGGGGTCACAGGAAAGCCGGTAATAGTCGTACCCGCCGAAAAAAAGATATTTTTTTCCTTCCCAGATAATGTGAACCTTGTTTTCAGGCTTTAAGACCGGTGCTGACGACATGGTATCTCCTTTATCCTCTGCCGTAATATACGCTTTTCGGAAAAGAGGGGGCAAGCGATTAATCGCGAACCGGAAACCGCGGAGCGGCCCGCCGTTCGCAGGGGAACCCGCAGGGGGTGACCGGGATTCCCGCATACGGCGGATACACTGATCTTTTGGACCTGAAGTATTTTGCTTTCATGAATTTTGTGTTGTAAATTTCCGGGTAAATAAAAGGAACAGCATGGACGTTTTAGAAGTATTTCCACCCCAGCTCACGCGATATCTTATCATCCCCCTGCTTATCATGCTGGCCAGGATCTGTGATGTGAGCATCGGGACGATACGCATTATCTTCGTGTCCCGCGGAGAGCGTTTGCTGGCGTCCGTCATGGGTTTTATCGAAGTGCTGATCTGGATCGTTGTGGTGTCGCAGATCATCAACAATATGGGATGCTGGGTCAACTATCTTGCCTACGCCGCAGGATTTGCCATCGGCAATTATCTCGGGATCACGCTGGAGAATCATCTTGCAATGGGGATGGTCGCCATGCGGGTCATTACCAACAAGTCCGCCGATAAGCTTATTGAGAACCTCAAGCAGGAATACCACGGCGTGACGAGCATTGCGGCCAGTGGCAAGAGCGGCGAGGTCCGCCTGCTGTTCGCGGTGATCAAACGGAAAGACATTCCCTTTTTCCTCAAGATCGTTGACAAATACAATCCCAGAGCCTATGTGTCCGTTGAAGACGTCCGGACATTGAGCAAAAGCCACATTCCTCCCAAGACACCAAACCGGCAGTTCATAAGCAGCAGGTTCCGGTTTTCATTAAAGAGAAAATAACCCCGGGGAGTTCAGCATGAAAAAGCTATCCGGCATCGTGGTGTTCGTTTCACTGCTGATATTTCATTCATGCGGAGATACCATGACAGAAGCACCCAACGCAGAAAAGATCGACAAGGAGCTCACGATACACGGGCATACACGCACGGATCCCTATTACTGGCTCCGCGACCGTGAAGATCCCGCGGTCATCGAATACCTGGAGGCGGAGAATGCGTATACCGAAGCGCAAATGAAGCGCACCAAAAGACTGCAGGAAAAATTATACAGGGAAATGGTGGCCCGTATCAAACAGGACGACGTCTCGGTTCCCTACCGGAAGCACGGATACCTGTACTATCACCGCTATGAGAAAGGCAAAGAATATCCCGTCTACTGCCGCAAAAAAAGTGAAAATGCCGCAGAGGAGATCCTGCTGGATGTGAACAAGATGGCGGAAGGTTACGCCTACTATCATGTCTCCGGCCTTTATGTTTCCCCCGACAACCGGATACTTGCCTTTGGGGAAGATACGCTGAGCCGCCGGAAATACACCCTGCGTTTCCTGGACCTCGAGACCGGGGAGTTCCTGCCCGACCGCATTGAGAATACGCCCGGTTCCGCCGCCTGGGCGAACGACAGCAAGACCGTCTTCTACAACACCCGGGACGAGACCCTGCGCCCCTCGGCGACCCGGCGCCACCGCCTGGGAACATCCCCCGGTGAGGACGCTCTTGTCTTTGACGAGAAGGAGAGCACCTTTTATCACGGCGTGTACCGCTCGAAGAGCGGAAAGTACATCATGCTGGTGTCCGAATCCACACTGACAACGGAATACCGTTATATCCCGGCAGACGATCCGCTTGCGGCACCGGTCGTCATCCAGGAACGCGTGCGGGGACTGGAATATCATCCCAGTGATGTGGGGGATGTTTTCTATATCCTTACCAACGACAATGCAAAGAATTTTAAACTGGTCGCCGCGCCGGCGAAACATCCCGGGCGCGGGAACTGGAAGGAGATCATTCCGCACCGCGAAGAGGTCCTGCTGGAACGCGCAGAGTTCTTTGAGGACCGCTATGTCGTGCAGGAACGCAGCAATGCGCTCCCGCGTCTCCGGATCCTGGGTTACCGGGGGAAGGTGGACGAGTATATTCAGTTTGATGAGGAGGCGTACGACGTATGGATCGGCACCAATCCGGAATTTGATACGCAAATATTGCGTTACGGATATGAATCCATGACAACCCCGAACACTACCTACGATTATCACATGATCACCGGGGAACAGGAATTGAAAAAACAGCGCGAGGTGCTGGGAGATTTCGATCCCGCCGATTATGAAACCCGCCGGATCCGGGCAAAAGCGGATGACGGCACCGGTGTTCCAATGTCCATGGTATACAGGAAAGACACGCCGCAGGACGGCAGTGCGCCGCTGGTGCTTTACGGCTACGGGTCTTACGGCATGAACATGGATCCCTATTTCAGTTCCGTACGGCTGAGTCTCCTTGACCGCGGCTTTATCTATGTGATCGCGCATATCCGCGGCGGTCAGGAGAGGGGGCGAGAATGGTATGAGGAGGGAAAGCTGCTCAATAAAATGAACACCTTCACCGACTTTATCGACTGTGCGGACCATCTTGTCAAAGAAGGGTATACGACATACGGAAAACTGGTCGCGATGGGCGGCAGTGCGGGAGGACTTCTGATGGGTGCCGTTGCCAATATGGCGCCGGAGAAATTCGCCGGCATCGTAGCGCAGGTCCCTTTTGTGGATGTGGTGACGACCATGCTGGATGAAAGCATTCCGCTTACGACCAGCGAATACGACGAGTGGGGCGATCCCAACGAGAAAAAATATTATGAGTACATGTTGCGCTATTCGCCGTATGACAATGTCAAAGCGCAGGATTACCCCCACATGCTGATCACGACCGGCCTGCACGATTCCCAGGTGCAGTACTGGGAGCCCGCGAAATGGACCGCAAAATTGCGCGATATGAAGACCGATGACAATCTCCTGCTGCTGAAAACGGAAATGGATTACGGTCACGGCGGGGCCTCCGGAAGATTTCAGGTGTATAAAGAGGTCGCATTTGAGTATGCGTTTATTTTGAAGATCGTGGATTAACAGTAAGAAGTAAATAGTAAGTCGCGGGAAGTCCTGCAGCGGCAGAGAGCGGGACGGCCGCCTCTTCGCTCCCCCCGCTGCTTCCCTGCTTCCCTGCTTCCCTGCTTCCCGGCTTCTCCGCTTCTTAGCTTCTTAGCTTCTTCGCTTCTTCGCTTCTTCGCTTCTTTGCTTCTTAGCTTCCCCCCCCCCTTCTTTTTCATTTTTGTTTTACACTGAAAGTCCTATATTAGACGTAGAAAAAAAGGAGTTGTACATGTTAGGGAAAAAAACCGACCCCAAAGAACTGAAAGAAGCCCTGTTCTGGGAAAGGAAAAATGCCTGGGACCATATTCCCGATCCCCAGATGAAACACCTGGAAAATTATATGCGGGAATACCGCAGTTTTCTGGACCTTGCGAAAACCGAGCGCGAATCCGTGGAGACCGCGGTCGAAATGCTGGAAAAGGCCGGGTTCAGCAATATACGGACGACCAAGGACACCGGAAAGATCTACTATAATCACCACGACCGCGCACTGGCGGTGTTCCGCCAGGGAAAGGCCCCGATCCAGAAGGACCTGCGCATCATTGTGGCGCACGTGGATTCACCGCGCCTGGACCTGAAGCAATATCCGCTGTATGAAGATGAAGAACTTGCCATGCTGAAGACCCATTATTACGGCGGGATCAAGAAATATCAGTGGGTATCAAGGCCGATGGCACTGCACGGCGTCATCGCCTTTCCGGACGGAACGGTGGACAGCATTGTGATCGGTGAAGCCGAGGACGATCCTGTCTTTACGGTCTCCGACCTCCTGCCGCATCTTGCGAAAAAAGCGCAAATGGGAAAGAAGGCCGATGAATTCATTCCCGCCGAAAAACTGAACATTCTTTTCGGGGGCCGTCCTTTCACCGATGACAAGGAAGTAAAGGACCGCGTCAAGCTGCATGTGCTTTCCCTGCTGAACGAAGCCTACGGTATTACGGAAGATGATTTTATCTCTGCGGACCTGGAGATCGTTCCCGCCGGAAAGGCCCGTGATGTGGGGCTTGACCGTGCCCTGATCGGTGCATACGGACAGGACGACAGGGTCTGCGCTTTTTCCGCGCTGCGTGCCGTGACCGACACCGACGACCCGGACGTTTCGTCGCTGATCCTGCTCCTGGACAAGGAGGAAATCGGCAGTGAAGGCGCCTCCGGTGCGAACACCTGGATCGCCGAGCTGGTGCTGGGCTATATCCTGGCGCGGCACGGCCTTGACCAGTCAGGGGTCGTCCGCCGCCTGCTGGCAAATGCCCAATGCCTTTCCGCCGATGTGAACGCGGCGGTGCACCCGGACTGGAAAGAGGTGCACGAGCTGCGGAACGCCGCCTATATCAACGGCGGACTTACCCTCTCGAAATTTACCGGTGTTCGCGGCAAGGGCGGTTCCAATGAAGCGCCGGCAGAGTATGTTGCACAGCTGCGGGACCTTTTTGACCGCAATAATATTGTGTGGCGGGTCGCCGAACTGGGAAAGACGGATGAAGGCGGCGGCGGGACCATCGCGAAATTCATGTCCTACTATTGCATGAAGGTCATTGATGCCGGTGTTGGCGTTCTGGACATGCACTCACCGTTCGAGATCACCTCGAAAGCGGATATCTGGATGATGTACCGGGCGTTCGGAGCTTTTCTGAAAAGCTGAAAAACCGGGAATATTCACAACGCCGTTTGGAAGGATAAAACATGAAGTATTTCAATTCGATCCTTTTCGCTCTCATCATTGTTCTCAGCAGCTGTACCGCGCCCTCCGGGGATATCGTTATCCTGCACTGGAATGATTTCCACAGCCAGAACCTTCCCTGGACGCCCACGGCGTATAATGACGAAGGCCATACGGTCGGGGGCTATGCCCTGTTCGACGCCTATCTTGACAGCCTGGAAAACGAGTATCCCACCGCGCTGCGCGTGCATGCGGGTGACGATTTCCAGGGATCGCCGGTCTGTGCGGTGACAAAGGGCGTGTCGCAGATCAAGATCCTGAACCTTGTTGAGCCCGACTTCTTCACCATCGGAAATCATGAATTTGACTATTCCTGGCGGCATGTGGACTCCCTGCGGCGGCATCTGGCGGACTTCGGGATGTATGCCGCAAATCTTGTCGATACGCGAAACGGTGAAAGCGCCCTGCCGCAGTACAAGGTGTTCAGGATCCGGCGCTATCCCGTGGTGCTGATCGGCCTGACCCACCCCCGGCTGGATTTCCTGACGATGCCCGAAAACCTGGAGGGCGTAAAAGTGGATGACCCGGTGAGCTCGGCAAAGAACCTGATCAGACAGTTGAAAAAACGCGGGCTGCACACTTTTATCGTCGTCTCCCATATCGGCATCGAGGGTGACCGTGAACTGGCGGAGGCGGTGCCGGAGATCGATCTGATCATTGGGGGGCACAGCCACACCTACATGCGCGAGCCGGAACAGGTGAACGGCGTATGGATCGTGCAAGCGGACGACCAGGGCCGTTATGTGGGACTGACCCGTTTCCATGCGGAAAAAGGGGAGATCACTTCCCTGGAAATGGATTATGTCGAGACCGTTGCCGGGAAACTGAAACCTTCGAAAGACGTGGAGGCCCTGATCTCCGCTTACGAAGAAGAGCTGGCGGAGCAAATGGACGAAACGATCGGTGAACTGAAAATCCCCTGGGTCCGGCGCAGCGGTGAGTCGAACATCGGCAACTGGATCGCGGATGCTTACCGCGAAGCAAGCGGCGCCGATATCGCCATCATGAACAACGGAGGCATCCGGAAGAACCTGGAGGCAGGCCCCGTTACGGTGCGCGACATCTGGGAGATCGCTCCCTTCGGGAACCGCCTCGTGACCTTTGAATGGACCGGGGAGGAACTGCTGGAAGCGCTCAACAATATGGCAGTAAAACGCCGCCATCTGCAGTTCTCCGGTATACGCCTGGTGCTGGAAGATGGCGGAGGGCTTGTCGGTGCGGCCGTTGACGGCGATCCTGTCGATCCCGGCAGCACCTACACGATCGCCACCAACGATTATTCGGCGAGCCAGGCGCCCAATTATTTTGATATGCCGGTCCCGGACTACAAGGACACCGGCTGGCTGGACCGCGAGGTGATGATCCGGGCCGTCAGGGAAAATCCCGATATCAATACGGAAGTGGAAGGACGGATCATCTATCAATGAAAAAACGTATTTACCTTTTTTCCCTGCTTCTATGCTTCTCCTGTCAGGACGGCATGTACGCCCCCGGCAACGAAGAAGGAACGCTGTCCGGCGCCAGCGGCAGCACCGGGGAGGCCCCCAAAACACTGCTAACACCGCCTCTGCGCCTGGATTTCGGTGACTTTCCGCGGGCGATCCCCGTACCGGAAGTGTCCGGGGAACTTGCCGCAATATACCATGCCGATGCGGAGGGTGACTTTATTGCCGAATATACGCAATCGGACATGGCGGATACCCTTGACGGCTATGTGACGGATAATCGCAGTTTTTTTACGGAAGTGCTCCGTCCCGCCGTCGAGCCGTATCTCGATTCGCTCAGAAGCCTGCAGAAATACCGGGCGGTCAATGCGCTGACCCTGTTCATTCATGAAAGTTTTCAGGAGTTTTACGGCCTGAGCTATTACCGCTGGGGCGGAGACATCACGGACCGCGACCAGCCGCAGCCGCCGGGATATACGCGCTCGACCCGGCGTTACGGGATGGACTGCTCCGGATTTGCCGCATCTCCCTATGAAACGGCCGTGCTTCTGGGCATTCTGGATTCCACGGAATACGAATCCGCCTTTTCCTGCTTCGGTTTCAAATACATCTGCCAGACCGATCCGGAGATCTCGGACGGCGGCGGAAGGAACGGTTCCACCAACCATTTCCGGCTTGAGGTCTCCGACATGGAAAAAGTGGGAGAGACCGTCACCACGATCCCGGCGGGAACAACGCCGACGGATGCCCAGATGGAGATGATGCAGGCGGGGGACCTGGTCATCAAGCACGGACATGCGGGGATCCTTGTAGAGATAAACGAAGCACTCTATTTCCTGGAATCCGGCGGGGGCACGCTGAGCGAGGGCGGCCTGTATACCCCCTACCGTGCCAAAGAAGCGCTGGCCGATTTCGCCGCTTCCCGGACGACCAGTATCAGAAGATGCCTGCCGGAGAAGGAATTGACCTCCGGGATACGGCATTATTAATATAAGCCATTATGGTTTTTTAGCGAAGAAGCGGAGAAGCAAAGAAGCGGAGAAGCAAAGAAGCGAAGAAGCCGGGAAGC
>JAGYLW010000199.1 GCA_018400915.1 Fidelibacterota bacterium | reverse complement strand
GAGCGCATCGAAGAGGGCAGGATCATCTTCATGGACAATAACAACAGCACCCTGGACTTTCATGTGCTCAGCTTTCCCACCCCGGGGTATTGCGAAACAGCGGAGGTGACGGAATGAAAAGACCGCTCCTTTCCCTTCTGCTCGTCAGCCTCGCTTTTGCACAATGGGTCCCCAATGAAAAGCTCTTCCTGGATATTGACACGGATTTCCTCACCTTCCTGCCGGGCCGCAACCCGGCATACCTGAGTACGGAGAATACACCCTGTTCCTATGCCTTCCGGTATCGTTACGACCATCAGGGCGGAGAATACCGCCTTCCCCTCCGGCCCTCCCTGAAATCCTATCAGAACATTTCCGCCCGGGCTTTTCAGGAGATGGAGAACGGCATGATCTTCGCAGGCCGCTTTGCCTACCGCTATGAACAGCGAAAGGACAAACGGTGGCTGCATAACGCCGAAAATCATCTGCCGGTCCCCTTCTACTTTGCAGACAGCAGTACGGGAGACTTTACCCTGAACGGCATCGACTGGAACGTTATCTTCGCATATCCCCTTTCGGAACATCTCCGTACGGGCGTCAATATTTTTTACAATGTGGACGAACAATTCAAGTCCGTATTCCCGAAGCCGAACGTAAAACGGAACAGCCTCCGCATTGTCCCCGGGCTTGCGTTTTCAGGAGCTGCTTCGCGGCTGGGGCTGAAAGCGTCTTTCTTTCAGTACAAAGAGGACATGGAAACGAAAAAGTACAGTCTCGAACAGGGGAAAACCCCCACCTTCATGCGGATCCGGGGACTGGACAAACCGCTGATGACCTATGCGGATGCCAATGAAGAACGTTTGCAGAACATCCTCGGCTGGGGAATATCCGGAAATGCGGACCTGGGCGGGATCGTTCTGCTTGAAACCGCCTATGAGCATGCCGCAGCGGAGATCACGGACGGCGGGGCCTACCCCGTCCCGCAGGGCGACTGGGACCTTTCGCGCTTCTGCTACCGGATAGACCTGCAGAACAGGCCGGGGCCGCGTTTGCGTGCGAATCTCTTTTTCCAGCATCAGGAACAATACGCGGAAGGC
>JAGYLW010000198.1 GCA_018400915.1 Fidelibacterota bacterium | reverse complement strand
AACAATAAATCATGCCGCGGCATTCCGGGCAAAAATTGTAAAAAAATATTACATTCCTTTGAAATCTCCTCTATATTAACAGACGTCAATACAGATAAGGAGTACGAAGTTATGAAGAAATTACCTTTGATCCTCTTAAGTCTATTGTTGGTTTGCATGCCGCTGATGAGCGGTGCGCAGGATAACGGGGACGCCGGGGACACCGGACTTGCCTCCATGTTCGAGGCCGGGATCGGCATGGGCGCCGTGACCCTGAACGGGGAATTGTACAATCAGATCGCGTTCCGCCCCAGCTTCAATCTCGGCAAGATCGGCATCGGGCTTGACCTGGCGATCTATATCAACGCCGAGGGTGAGATCAGCAAGCACAACTGGGATGAATTCAGTGATTACCTGAACATTATCTATTACATGAGCTGGGCGACCAAATACGACCCCTTCTACGTCCGTATCGGCGGCCTGGACCAGGTGACCTTCGTCAACGGGATCTCCATCGACCGGTATACCAATATGCTGGAATACCCGGCGAAGAAGCGCTTCGGCACCGAATTCGGGATCAGCAACCGGCAGAAGGAAGACCGCCGCGGCCTCGCGATGGGATTTTACGGATTCGTGGCGGACTGGGCGGAGCTGGACGGTTTCCGTTCCATGCCGGGACTCCTGGGGGGACGTTATTCCGTGGGAGGTTTCGTGGAGCTCGGCCTTTCCGTCGTGGCGGACCTCAATCCCTTTAACGCGTTCCTGGATGATTCGGACGGGGACGGCTATTCCGACCTGATGGACATGTTCCCCAACAATGCACGCTTTCATGTCGATACCGACGGCGACGGTATTCCCGATTCCGAGGACATGGACGATGACGGCAACAACTACTGGGAATATACCCCCACGGAGGGCCTGACGCAGGGCATCCTGGACACGATCATTTCCCCGATGTTCCCCGGCTATGCGGGCTATGAACGGGCCGATACCGTGGAAACCATCTACATCCCCACGATTGACACGCTGATGCTAAACCATCCCAGCGTGTTCTCCACCAGCCTTGACATCACCATTCCCATTGTCCGCCGCAGCGGATTCTCCCTGGAGATCTATTCGGTGGGCG